>NZ_JAGHQV010000045.1:0-43358 GCF_017744175.1 Thalassotalea sp. G20_0
CCTGAAGAGACTGGAAACAGTACGGTTGTAGATGAAGCTAAAGAATCAGGTGATGGTTCTGACGCTACTTATCCCTCATCTTTAGTTGATCAAGGAACTGAAACCAGTCCAGAAACACTCGGGGCGTTCATTACAGGTAGTCAGACCACATCGGTTCCTGAGTCCCTCAAGCCGATGCTTAAAGGGACTGGAACAAGTCCGGTTGGGGATGAAGCCAAGGAATCAGGTGAGAGTTCTGACGTTGCCTCTCTTTCATCCTCAGTTGACCAGGGAACTGGAACCAGCTCAACATCCATAGCGCGGAGTGCGTCCACTTCTGGTACTCAGACCTTACCGGTTCCTGATGGCTCACCCGGGTCAATGCCTGAAGAGACTGGAATCAGTCCGGTTGGGTATGAAGCTGAGGAATCAGGTGAGGGTTCTGACATTGCTTCTTCAGCATCTTTAGTTGATCAAGGAACTGAAACCAGTCCAGAAACACTCGGGGCGTCCAGTACAGGCAGTCAGACCTTATCGGTTACTGATTCACCCGGGCCGATGCCTGAAGAGATTGGAACAAGTCCGGTGGGAAATGAAGCTGGAAAATCAGGTGATGGTTCTGACGTTGCCTCTCTCTTATCTCCCGTTGACCTGGGAACTAAAACCAGTCCAACGTCCGAAGCAACGGGGGCGTTCATTACAGGTAGTCAGACTACATCGGTTCCTGAGTTCCTCAAGCCGATGCCTAAAGGGACTGGAACAAGTCCGGTTGGGGATGAAGCCAAGGAATCAGGTGAGAGTTCTGACGTTGCTTCTCTTTCATCTTCAGTGGACCAGGGGACTGAAACCGGTTCAACATCCTTAGCGCGGCGTGCGTCCACTACAGGCACTCAGACCTTACCGGTTCCTGATGGCTCACCCGGGTCAATGCCTGAAGGGACTGAAAACAGTCTGGTTTTGGGTGAAGCTAAAGGACCAGGTGATGATACTGATGCTACTTCTCCAGCATCTTTAGTTGATCAAGGAACTGAAACCAGTCCAGAAACACTTGGGGCGTCCAGTACAGGCAGTCAGACCTCTTCGGTTACTGATTCACCTGGGCCGATGCCTGAAGAGATTGGAACAAGTCCGGTTGGGGATGAAGCTGGAAAATCAGGTGATGGTTCTGACGTTACATCTTTCTTATCTCCCGTTGACCAGGGAACTAAAACCAGTCCAACGTCTGAAGCACCGGGGGCATTCATTACAGGCAGTCAGACCACATTGGTTCCTGAGTCGCTCAAGCCCATGCCTAAAGGGACTGGAACAAGTCCGGTTGGGGATGAAGCCAAGGAGTCAGGTGAGAGTTCTGACGTTGCTTCTCTTTCATCTTCAGTGGACCAGGGAACTGGAACCAGCTCAACATCCTTAGCGCGGCGTGCATCTACTACAGGTACTCAGAGCTTACCGGTTCCTGATGGCTTACCCGGGTCAATGCCTAAAGAGGCTGGAAACAGTCCGATTGGGTATGAAGCTGAGGAATCAGGTGAGGGTTCTGACATTGCTTCTCCAGCATCTTTAGTTGATCAAGGAACTGAAACCAGTCCAGAAGCACTCGGGGCGTCCAGTACAGGTAGTCAGACCTCACCGGCTACTGATGACTCAATCAGTAAGATGCCTGAAGAGATGGGAGTCAGGCAAAGTCCGGTTGGGGGTGAAGCTGAGGAATCGGTTGGTGGGGCGCGCCCTGTCACTCCTCCTTCCTCTCCAGTGGACACAGAAACTGGAACCGGCCCAATACCCGTAGCGAAAGGGGAAGACGACAAAAACAGTCCACCTCAACAGTTTACTGATGCCTCAACCAGTGCGATACCCGAAACCTCCAGTCGGGGAACCAGTCCGATTTCTGAGGAAGTTGATATCCCAACCAGACCGACTCCTGAGGGTGCTGAAGACAACAAAGCTATAGTCAAGAATGAAGCTGAGAAGTCAGGTGATACTCCTCCTCCATCTGCGGTTGACAAAGGGGTTGAAACCAGTCCGAAGCTTTCAGCTTCAGAGATGACCGCTACCGGTAGTCAGACCTCACCGGCTACTGATGACTCAATCAGTAAGATGCCTGATGAGATGGGAGTCAGGCAAAGTCCGGTTGGGGGTGAAGCTGAGGAATCAGTGGATGGGGCGCACCCTGTTACTCCTCCTTCCTCTCCAGTGGACACAGAAACTGGAACCGGCCCAATACCCGTAGCGAAAGGAGAAGACGACGAAAACAGTCCACCTCGACAGTTTGCTGATGCCTCAACCACTGCGAAAACCGAGAGCGCCAGTCGTGGAACCAGTCCGATTCCTGAGATTATTGACGACAAAAGCAGTCTAATGACAGTGGCCTCAGGAGCGAACGGTGACAACACACCAGCACCCGTATCATCGGAGGTTACTGACAGAAGTAATCAGGCCTCACAGGTTACTGTAGACCCAACCAGTAACACTTCTGAGGTGACTGAAGAAAGCAGCAGTCGAACACCAGCAGAACTTCCAGAGGTGACTTCGCCAACTGCACCGGATCAGGAACTCGGGGAATTGGAGCAGTATTTAAACAATGTTCCCGTTAACCAGGAAGCGGTTCAACTTTCCGGGGTTCATCAGAACACAGTTGCCCTGCAAAAAGCGGTAAACAGTATGGCTGCTAAAGTGGAGCAGTTTAATAACTGGAAGGACGCAGAGATAGCAAAGAAAGAGATTACCTGGCTGGAGGGAGAGGATAGAAAGCTTGAGCCAAGCAATACCCGTTTGCGAAATGCGATTGCCGGGCAAATTCAAACCTTGGGGAAAGATATAGATCAGACCGTTAAGGATTTTAATCATAAATATGGCAATCGCCCTAAAGAGTGTAAAGCACTTGAAGATAGAGCGAGCAGAATCAAAGAAAGTCTGCAGCAGCAAAAAGACAGTATTGATGAATCTAACCGGGCAATAATGGGACCAGCAGTCCAAAAGTGGCTTGCAGATCTTGATAAGACCAGCACTAACTATCCCAACACTAATGACTATATGGAAAAGGTGTTACCAGACCTGGCCAGTGTATTTGCATCTAATAATGGAGAAGCGTGCAGTTACCTGGCGGGTCAAACCATTGATCGGGTATCCAGGGAGTTGGTCAGAAGATGTAACGCAGAGGTTGCTAAAGTTCCCGGTGGTGAAGGGCGTCATTTGGAGCTTCAGAAGCTTTATATGCAGTATGCCCAGAGGTTACAGCAGCTCGACCCACAGAGAATTCCCGCCCGTGTTCATCAGGGAAAATTGAGTATCAGAGGTGAGCAATTTGCCCAGGAAGCTATCCGGCAACAGGAGGCAGAACTGGGTAAGGTATTTGGTGACCCGCAAACCGACGCTGAGGTTTCAGATACAAGTACGTCAGCCAGTGAAAAACAGGCCGCCAGGCTGATAGAGGATGCCCGCATCAGGCCGAGGTTGCTGGCGCTGTTGAACAGCCTGAAGGCAAAGCAGGAAGGCATTACAAATACCGCCGTGGAAAAGGCAGAGGACTTGGATGCTGCATTGACAAAAGGGTTGTTGGATATTCGCGATCAATTCAACCTGCATCCTATGCCGGGTAAGTTCGCTGTTCTGGAAGCCTGCCAGAGTGACCTGAAAAAGCCCAATTCCAAACTGGCTGCTGAGTCAGTTAATCAGCACAAAGGCCAATTAACTGCAAAAAATGGTCAGCCCAGATATAAGAAACTGAAAGAACGTTGTGATGGTTTACGGGAAAAGCTGGACAATGCCAGGGATTTTCCGGAAACAACTGGCCAGAAACTGGAGTTTATGGAGGCATTTCACCAGAAAAGCATTTTCGATTATGAAGCCTTAAAAGATGGTGCAGCGACCACGGAAGGATCTTTTACAGTCACCAGGCTTGGCAGAGGTAAAGGCCCTCTGAGTGAGTTTTTTGCTGGTGTTCCCAATGCCAACTATCGAAAAGCGGATGAAGGGGCAGAAAGTATAGCGATCGATGGCGGCAAACCGGAAGGCATTGTCTTTGAAAAAAACCGGGCTGGCGACTGGCATGGTATGCTGGGCAACAAACATTATACATTACATCCCCGCTTTCTCTACGAGTACCCGAAAAGCAATATTCCCTTTGCCGACAACTGGTTGCCAGTGAGAGCAGATGATGGCAAGCCAGGTATTCTGGTTCTGCAGACTACGGCACAGGAGCCCCGGTATTTCTTGTATGAGCCGGATGGCAAAGGAGAGTTAAAGCCCAGGTCAATAGATGCTACCAGTGACGATGAATTGGTCGATGCCGAGTTTTTGCTGCGGGCAGCAAAAGGCCCTGGTCAGGCCTCCTTCAATATAAAGCCAGATGAGGTCGCCAAGGCCAAAGCCAGAGCGCTCAGAGGTGGCGTACAGTCGGTCCGCGACAAGTGGAATCAAACAAAGAATGCACAGAAAAAGCTGGCTTCGCTATATCACCAAACCCGCATTGACGTGGAAAAACGATCCAGTGATGGGGCTCTGCGGGAATTGATTGGCACCGAGGATCAAAGTGATCTTCTGGCGGGTCGGAAGGTAAGGAAGAGTCAATACACCGATCTTCAGAATAAAAAAGAAAATAAAAAGAAGGTAGGGACTCATCTGGAAAATGCCAGCTTGAAATCAGCGGATCAGCGCTATCAAAACCTCTCACCAGATACCAGTTTTGATCAGGTTGGCAAAGGCTATTATGAGCAGTGCCGGAAGAAATTTGGCAGTAATGAGCTGATTGAACTCGGTGAGAAAAACCTCAAGGTGTTCAAAGCGGGGGCTTTTCATAACATGTCGGTATTTGCCGGTTGTGAAATTAAACCGGATGCACCGGAATGGTCAAAGGGCTCAATCCATGAGGTTGCATCGAACTTTGACAAGGTGGTCAAAGTGAATCGGGACCGGCAGCTGCGATTGAGCGAGGGCGTGGACTATCTAACCAGAAAGCTGGGTACTGCTATTAGAGATAAAAATAAAGATAAAGATAAAGAGCTCGATTTTTACCGGGATGATGAACTGGTCGATTTTGCGATTAATCAGTTTAAGAACGGGCATCTGCCTGAGTCGGTCGGGGTAAATCGTGGCACATTCTGTGATGACCTGGTACAACTGATGCTGGTGAAGAATGAGCGCGATTTCTGTCGCAGCATGGGGCGGCGTATGGACGCTCTGAAAGACAAACTGGCGGTGGTCAGGAGTGAGCGCTTTGGCAGTCAGCAGATGCCTGATGATGAGTTTAAAGGTGCCTGTCAGGCATTGAATCTGGATATGGCGCTACTGGCTGGTGCGCAGAAAGAAGCCAGTGAGCGAATTGAGTCTCACTACCGTCGTGGTCTGGATGAACAAAGCCGGGCCATGATTTCATTTGAGCAAGGCGGGCTGGTCCTGCGTGGCGATCAGCCAAAGATGGCTGAAAAAGCATTTAAATTTGTGCAGAACATGGGGAAAGGCAGGACGTCAAAAGGTAATACATTGGTGTTCCAGCTGGGTACCGGTTACGGTAAAAGTAAAACAATTATTCCCCTGGTTGCCGATCAGGCCTGCAGGAAAGATCACCCTGTTCGGATCATTGCGCCAGCCAATAACCAGGCTGAACTGGACCACTCCCTGACAGGTTATTTTGCTGATTCCGGCGTAACCTACCGCAGACTGGATCTTTTTAAAGATTTTGTGCCCAAGTCCGGCGCTCCCGAGAAATGGTGGTCACCGGCGGTGTTGGAGGATATTAAAGCACAGGTGAGTGCGAAAGCGCCGCTGGGTATCTCCACAAAGGATGTCCTGCTATTAATGACGCTCAGGGACCGACTGAAAACCATTGATGCGGCAGACTACCAGGCTCACTGTAAAGAAACCCCGGCTACGTTGCAAAAAGAGATTCGCTTATTAGACGACATTTTGGATGCATTGCAATACGACGGGCTGAAGGTTGTTGATGAGTATGACCGGTTATCCACACCCAGCAGTAGTGATGAGTTTAAGGAGCAGGCCGCAGATACGAGCCGCGCGCAAAGCGTGCTCGGGACGGAACCGATAAATGAACGCGAAGTGGCCGAATTGCTGGCAGCCTTTTTGAGCGGCAGTAAGAATAAAGTCTGTCTGTCAGCCACCATGGGAACCGGTTTTACCATGGCTGGGTTGACGAAATCGGCCACCGTTCAAGAGGCAGCGAAAAAATGTGAATCGAACGCCATGACAACCCAAGCCAGACTCTTCAACTGGCTATCGAAAACCACGCCTGTCTTGTCCGGTGATACATCCGACCCGGAGAATAGAATTAACGTTCTCAGGCAGGTGATGGAGCGTTCCGGTAAGGATAAACAGATCATTCTGTTTGATGGTAACCATAATGGTGAAGACCGGTTCATGCACGTTAAGAAGGATTATGAATTTCTGAAAGAAGCACGAGGAGGCAAGGTTCGGGGGCTTTTGTACTACAACGAACAGAAACAGCTCTGTTTGTACCATCCGAAACAGGAAAAATTCCAGCAATCGGACGCCGTGGTTTCACCGGAATTGGAGGCGTTGATTCGAAAGAACCCTGAGGATTACGACGTTCGCCTTGACAAGACGCAGGGTACCGGAACGGATTGTCCTCAAAGTTCCACAAGTGTCGGTATCCACCTTGGTATGCTTGAAGATGACAACAGGCGCGGCAATGTAATGACTCAGGAGTTTGGTCGTTTCTCGCGCATGTCGAGCCCTTTAAATTTAAAAGGGGGGCAGGAATTCTTTATGGTGCTTAATACGAAATTCTTGCCACCCAATGGCAGCGTGAGCCACGAGTACCGTGAGAAGCAGAAAGAACTGACCAGTGCCTGTGATCGAGCCGATGAGCGCGCTCAGGAAGCGATGGCAAAACTGCTGGCCGGGTTAGACAATAAGGTGAGTCCTGAGCAGTTACGAGTGATCCATGCCAAACTGCATGTTTCGCCTCCGGATGAGGAAGGCCAATATGACACTAACCTTGAACGTGATCTGGGAACCTTTATCAAATCCTGGGAGTGCAATGTCTTTCCCCATTCGGTGAAAACCGCTCTGGCGGATTTCAAAAGAGCCCAGTGGTATGGGGAGAATCAGTCTCAGGAAACCATAGCTACCATGATGGCACTTCGTGAAGATTCATCGTTTGTAAAAGCCTGTGAGACAAGCTTTGAGCGAGGGAGTAAGCGCGCAGATGTTGATGAGATTTTATCCAATGCTCATACCTGGCGCGGTGACAGGGCTAAAAAGGTGCTTGATAAGGTTGAGCTTGGCCAGGTCATCACTCCGGTGGGAAGTGCGGGTGAATATAACCATCAAGTGTATGTTAAGGAATTTGAAGGTCAGTTGAGAAGTGAAGTTCATAAAGAGTTACAGAAAATAGAAAGGGAGAGCTTTGATAGCTTTAATAAAGACGAATCCCTTGAGGCCGTTGCCAAAAGCGAGTATATGGATGATGCAATTAAAGAATGTATTGCTAAATTACAGGCAAGGGGAATCAGGTCAGATTCTCAGGCAATGATACATAACATTCCACAGGAACTCAAAGAACATTGCGGCCAATTGTGGGCAGAGGCTGATCATTTATATTCAGAAATCAATAGTCTTTGCAATAATGGTAAGCCCATTGGAAATAAAGGGAATAAAGATATCGGACTTGTGGCCACTTCAGGATGGGGTAGAGTCACCGCAGCCAAACAAGAGCTGGATGATAAGCTCCGGGCAGTGCAAGAGCGTGGAGATTTAGCCACACTCACAGAGTTTTGCCGGGAGCAGGGCAGTGTCGTAGAGGTATTTTATCATGAACTGGCCAAAGCATTATCTGCAGTTACATTTGCTTCGGATAAGAATAATAATAATAATTTCGGAAAGTTGTGTGGATTCCTGGGAGAAAGAATGCCGGGGCTTAAGGAAAAATTCAGAAGCGTAGGCGAAAGAAAAAAATATCTCTATCCAGCGAAAAATGGTCTACATCCTACAGAAATCATGTTGACACAAAAATCCGGATTACCAACCGGAAAATGGAACTGGCAAGCCCCTGTTCCAAAATTAGATGATCGATCAAAGAACCAGCTTGTTGCTCTTGAAGATATGAGAAAAGAAGATAATGCCAAACAAATGGCCAGGGCAGAATTAAGCATAGGGGGAGGTGTTCAATTGACGAATTGTCTGGGACGGATTCAGGGCGAGCTGTTGGCCGCTAATAAAAAATATAGAAAAACACTGATAAAAGATGCTGGGCGTACCCAGGATGCAATCGATAGAAGAAAAACAATCAAGTTGCAATGAACATTTGATAATGACGAAATCTATTTCTTTAAGGGAACGTTTGATTAGATTCGAGTTGCGCTATTTGATTTCGGTATTACAAGTATTCAGATGATGGTGTCTGGTTTTCATATTTAAACAAACAAGGCGTGATATATGTCGTTAACACCCAGTGGCAAGGAACGCCGCTCGATTAAGCGTCATCAGTTGCAGGATTATCTGAAAATTTATAACCGCAACACCATGCGAGTTATGGGGAGTATCGGGAACATCAGTTGTAATGGCTTAATGCTGATCAGCTCTGTCCCTGTGTTGATTGGCGCTGTTTATAATATGCGTATTATTCTTCCCGATGATGAGATGGGGGAGCGGTATCTTGATTTTGATTCACGGTGCCACTGGTGCAAGCCTGATGTTGGGCCGGAATATTTTGACTCTGGCTACAGTATTGTCAATGCGGGTCATGATATTATCGATCTGGTTGAAACATTGAAAAGTTACTTTACCTTTGACGAAGTCACAGACTGACGTTTACAGGTAGAATCTTACGTTACCGATCGATTGCTGTCTCAGGTCGTCATGTCTGCTGATTACGTTGTCCCTGCCCAAGTTATAACGGTTGAAACCTAAGTCAAAAAAAGCCGATTTATTACCTGCATTTCTCCGGCCCACTCCTGGCAGGAAGCCTTGGCGTTTGTTGAAGAAAAGCGTATCGAATACCCGGATGCCACGCATCACTGTTCAGCCTTCGTTGCAGGAGCACCGGATGGCGGCGCTGTGGTTGGGTTTGACGACGATGGCGAGCCTTCTGGTACTGCAGGCCGCCCGATGTTGAATGTACTTCAGCATAAGCGTATTGGAGATGTTGTGGGTGTGGTGGTGCGTTACTCTGGTAACCAGAAAAACTTTTCCTACCCATTGACTGAGTGATTGCCTTCATGGCTCAAAAATATCGGGAGGTCTAGTCAATCAAACACATCGTTTTCATCCCCGGAATGGGATAATATTGCTCCTTTCTGGTGGTCATCTATCTCTGACAACCGGTTAATCTTTTAGTGAAACTTGCCCTTTATACCTGCTGATTATTTTGTCCCTGCACAAACCATTACTGTTGAAACAGAGGTCAAGAAAAGTCGATTCATTACCTGGATTGCCCCTGCACTGACCCGTGCAGATGCTATTGCTTTTATTCAATCTATTCGACAAAAGTATCCGGATGCCACTCATCACTGCACCGCTTTTGTTGCCGGTTCTCCGCAGGGGGGAGCCGCTATTGCCTATGATGACGACGGAGAGCCATCGGGGACTGCCGGAAAACCCATGCTTAATGTATTAATGCATAAAGGCATTGGTGAGGTTGTTACGGTTGTAGTTCGTTACTTCGGTGGCATACGCTTGGGCACTGGCGGTTTGGTAAGGGCCTACAGCTCTGCGGTGCAGACTGCCTGTGAGCAGCTAACGCTACAAAAGCGGATTGCTTTGCAAGAGGGCATTATTCGTTGCGACTATTCCCAAGAGCAGTCAGTTCGACATTACCTGGAGCGGTTCAGTGCAAAGCTTATTGAGTGTCATTATGGTGAACAAGTAATGATAACCGTTGCAGTGGCTGGAGATCATGCTTTGCAACTGTCTTCTCAGCTTTTAGAACTTACACGAGGTCAGGTTAGTATTTCCTGGAAAGACGACAGCTTATAAATGCAATAGTCCAGAGAAATCTCACGGCTACTGCATTTCTAAGTCAACTGACCAAATTAATCTCAGTGATTAATCAAGTAAGTGTAACTTTTCTTTGAAGCATTTGAAAAATATAGGTAATATTTTTGGGATAAGTCGAGCAGTGATTGCCCGTTAAAAATAATATACGGATTATTCTAATAATGACATCTCAAAATGTTTTCTGGGGCATGAAGCCTATCGTTTTTGCATGCACGGTTGCTTTATCAGGATGTGCAACCATGCAGAGTGCCGTTGATTCCACCAGTCAGTTTGTAAAAGATCATGCCCCTGTGGTTACCGGTGCTGCAGTCGGGGCAATTGCAGGAGCCGCAGCTTGTAAGCTAAATGGATCGGACAATGTTTTGCTTTGTGCGGCTGGCGGTGCTTTGGCTGGTGCCGCGCTGGGCAAAGTGTGGGACTACCGACAGCAAGTACTGGCAGCAGCGGCAGAAAAGCACGATATTAATATTGAAGTCAAAACCCTGAACACCAATAACCAGCGTTACGTTGTATCTGAAAGTCAGACGACACAAAAAGAAGATAACGCAATGAGTGTGACCGTTCAGGACAACGGCATGTTTGCTACCGGGTCCAGTAAACTTAACCCGAAATCCAAAGATAAATTGCTGGCTGTGGCCCAGGGCTACATCTCCGAGAATAAGAAAATTCAGATAATCGGTCATACTGATAGCTCTGGTTCTGCAGAGCTGAATCAGCGCCTTTCAGAAAAACGTGCCAGATCGGTAGCGCAATTATTTATAGAGGCGGGAATTCCTGAACAGGATATCTATTATCAGGGAGTAGGGGAAAGTCGTCCTGCTGTAGCCAATGATTCAAGCAATGGACGTCAGAAAAACAGAAGGGTTGAAATTGTTGAGGCAGACAGCGAGGCGTCGCTGGTCGCTTATAATATTGCCAGAACTATCAGCAAGGATAACCTGCGCTTTGCAGATGGCAGTAAATCGGTAAAATCAACACCGGTAGACAAGACGGCTGCAGCCAGGGCAAAAGCCCCAATCATGGATTTTGGTGGCAAGCCGGTCGCTTCAGCGAATATGGATTTTTATACTGCTATTGGTGCTCCTGAACGCTCTGTGCCAAGTATTTTCAGCAAGACCTATGCAAACGAGGATTATATTACCCCAATAGCCTGTTATGTTGATGCGCCAAGGGTATCGGGAGGAATAAAAACCGCTAATGGTGAGCAACTCAACTCTGATCAATACAAAATCAGAGATTATGTACCCGGTCTTGCCAAAAGTGCACTCTATGCCAAGATCAATAACCATACTGTCGGCTTGTCTCCTGTGGCAGTCCTGAAAAACAGTTATGAGGCTACATCAAATCCGAATATAAGCCTGAAAACCCCTGATGGTTTGGAAAAATATCAAACGGTAGTCAATACCTATGAAGGTAAGGACTCTTTCCTGTATCGTATTTTTACCGTGAACAAGGCGGCTCCCGTCGGCTGTATTGACCTGGTTTATCCAAAAGATGGTGGCGGTAAGGCAACTGCGGGAGCATTGTTTTACCAGGCTGATGGAACCTATGTAGCAGAGTTTCAACCTGTCAAGTTGTAAACGCTCGTATACAAAAAATCGGTAGCGCAGAGTGCTTTCTGCGCTGCCTTTTGTGGCGAGAATAAAAAGTAAAGGGAACCAAAGGAACGACGTTTTATGGATTTTGCAGACATTCTTCAAAAGTATCAGGCTCTGACATTGATCATAGTTTCCATGGCTTTATTGGCCATTTTTTTGAAAGTCTGGTGGGAGGAAGTGCGCTTTTACTGGTTAAGGGTCTGGAGTGCCATGCCGGTGGTTGGTAAAATTGCAAGTCTGTCGAAGGATATTGACAATATTGATAATAACCAGTGGATGCACAGCGAAAAGACGCTCTGCGCCAATTTCCTTCCCCATTATCAGTCTGTTAATAAAGACGCTGCATTTTACGACAAGTGCACTAGTTATCTGAATAAGGCTCAGGAAACCGGGCGGGACAATCTGCACTTTCTAGGGTGGATACTTATAGCCGCAATGGTCTTTGTGGAGGCGATGGGTTTTTCGTTCGTACTGGCAGGTTACACTATTCCCGGTGCCAGTGAGGCTATGCAGCAATATGGAGCTCTTGGTATAGCATTTCTTATTTCCTGTCTGCTGGTATTTCTGACCCACGAAACCGGAGCAGAACTGCATAAAAACAGACTGGTTGGTAAAATTCGTGCCTGGCATGATCATGGTGATGGCCGTTTGATTCCTCAAAAAGGTGTGACGCTTGAAAATAATGAAATAGATGAGGATTCTGCCATCTATCAGCAATTGCTGAATCGGGTGGATACCAATCCCAATGTGACGGCTTCCCATAAGATTACGATCAGTACCATTGTTTTTGTGCTGCTGGTTGCTGTAGGGGCGACTTATGTTCGTAACTCGGTGATGAATGTTGAACTGACAGAAGATGCAGTATTGATGAATGAATCAGGTGGCGGCGATGTATATGTAGACCCATATGCTGACCCGGTTCTGGCAGACCTGGCACCAACTGTCAATGAAGCCAATCAACAGGCGCAGCAGGAAATCCTGGATGATACGAAGGAAGGAGCATTAGTTACCTTCATTGTTCTTGCTGTGATTTTTGTTTTCCTGCAGATTATGGGTGTTTTGATTGGTTTCTTTAAAGGGTTTGCCGGTAAAGAGTCTAAAAGCGCCAGGGCTTATATTGGCAAGTTCAAAACTCGCGATGAATTTGCAAGGTATTATGACCGCAAGCGCAGTGTAATTGCGCAAATTGCTCAGAAGCATCTTGCCAGCCTGCAGCAAAAAATGGCGAAACGCGCCCAGACCAGCAGTGCCAATGGAACATTAATTCAGCACATAGCAAACCACTCCGATCGCAGCTTCCTTAATTATGTGGATATGGAAGCGGCTAAAGACAATGTTCACCGAAAGACACACTACACCAGGGAGCAAAATTACGTCCAGCATCAGGTGGCAGCATCCGCCTCTGTCAGTGAGGGTGAATCAGGACAACCGGTACAGTCTATCTCTGTTGAATCCACTGGGCTCCCTGATACAGGAGAATCACTGGAAGCCCGGATGGCACGCATCAGGCGTGAGAAGGAGGCCCAAACGATGACAGAAGAGCAGAAAATGGCTGCCATGTCTGATGAAGAGCTTGCCCAGTACATGACGGAAAAGGGAATGATCTGATGTCGTTGTCAAAAGCAGTCGCGGCTTTAACTTTAGCTGCATCAACCCTGTTATCGTTCCCGGCTGGTGCCACCGTCAGAGATGATTTCCCAAGCTGTTATGCCTCATTGGGGGCATCCAGTCCGGTGCAGCCCGATTCCCCTGCCAGGGAACTGTTTGTGATCGTTGATCAGACTCTGAATCCTGATAAAGAGATCAAACGCTCGGTTCACCGTCAGGTACATTCTTTCCTGCAACCGGGCGATCGAATCACATTGATCAAATTCTCTGCATTTATTGCCAATAACTATACGGACGTCGTGCTGAAGGGACAGCTTGACAGGCCATTAAGTACTGAAGCCCGTTATGATATTTCCAAAAAATTGCTCAAACGTTTTGATGCCTGCATGAAAAAACAGCAGGTTCATGTCAGGAAAACTATTGATCAAAAGCTGGCTGTCACGTTTGGCCGCGAAGATATGGATATTCCGAAAACGGAACTGGTCGGCAACCTGAGTGGTTTAGGCGATTCGGTCGTTTCCCGCTCAAATGCACCCCGCAAAGTGGTGCTGCTGTTTTCTGATATGCTTGAAAACTCAGATATCAGCAGCTTTTATCAGTCGGGTTCTTTAAAGAAAATTGATGCAGACGCAGAAATCTCTAAATTCAGAAAAGAAGGTCTGTTGAGCAATTGGGGTGATGCGGAGGTTTTTATTATAGGTGCCGGTCTTATGCCAGCAAAATATGCTAAAGCCTATCGTAGTGAGAATAAAATGAGACCTATCAGGGCTTTCTGGGAGCAATACTTTAAGGGGAGTAATGCCCAGCTTGCAGGCTGGGGCCAGCCGGCATTACTGGAGCAGATCCGTTGACTGTCGGATCAGCTCTGAACTTCTATAACTGACCACACCCAATATGGGGCCGCAAGTTGGGTGTCGTGGCAGGAGTGTAGCTGTGAGGCTACGCCCATCCCGATCCACTTTCAGATTATTCTCCAGCTCAGCAAGAGCCTGCTGTCCATTCTCTTACGACCGGAACACTCTTCGGATTGAACATGGTTTCGTTCCTTTTTGGAATCCAGCCTGAGGCCTGAACAACATTGGATCAAAGCTTAACTTGCCACTCAGGCTGTTTGATTGTTGGGCTCTCTTTAGAGTTTAAGTCCCCGCTAATGATGGTTATCAAACTCAATGGCATTTTCCAGGACCCAGTGCTTCTGATCCTGTAGAAGTTTGTTGTCGTTTATGGCCATAAACAGTCCGGTGCCAAGCGGAGGCATGGTGCTTTCTCCCATGTATTGCCACTGGATGCGCAGTCCTGCAATCGCCTGCAGGCACAGCGGGTAATTTCCCTTGAAAACCGGGGCAAAAGTGCCGTGGCGCATATCTCCCTTTTTCATTGTCTTTTCTCCTCTTCCCTTCTCAAACTTGATATCGGCCACGTTATTGCTGAGCGAGAGTGTTTTTGTATTGGTAGGCACCAGTACACTTTACCTGATCTTGCTACACTGAGTATCTGCTGTAATATTCCGCCTTACGGTTACCCAACCTTTCTTAAACGTGTATCGAATTTTATGTCTGAACTTAAACGAGCTATCAGCAACGACACGGTCGACAGCCTGAAAAGCAAGTATCTGACCTATTTTGGCGTTAAATCGAAAAAAAACCTCAAAGCCGAGCTGGTTAACTCAATCGCAGAAGGTCTGACAGACCAGGCGATCCTGAAAACATACCTGGGGAAACTGTCAGCACTTGAGATGGCCTTATTGCAGGAGTCGCTGTTCAATTATGGCGGATTGATTGATCGGGGCCGCTTCAAACTGAAATACGGTGACTTTCCGAATAAACCACAAAGCAACAGTTGGTACTACCGACAGGAACCATCAGACGCTGTCATGGTCTTTTTCTTCACTGTGGGTTCTGACTGGTACAACATTCGAAAAATGCCGGAGCCGGTCATGGCTTCCCTAAAGCAGCTGGTTGCAAAACCTGAACCGGACACGCTGACAACCGTCGCCTTGCCAGAGCCTCTGCCCAACCATCATATTCTGTTTGAACGGGAACGGCTGGCCCTGAGTGAGCTGCATTCAATACAGTTGTTATTGCAGGATAAGCAAATCAAGGTCAGTGAGAAAACGGGGATTGCCTCAGGGGCGACTCTGAAAAAAGTGTCTTCCGTCGTGCATGAATACTATAGCGGCGATGAGTGTGATGATGCGAAAGGTTGCGAGTCGATGCTGGCTTACGGCTGGCTGAGACTACTGGGCAACAGCAAATTTACCAAACAGTCAGGCACGACACTGATTCCGGCCAAAAAAACAGATCGCAACCCGGCTGACACCATCAGGGAAATGTGGGCTCAATGGTTGAATAACAAGAAAGAAGACGAATTTCGTCGTATTGATCGCATCAAGGGACAAACCGGCAAAGGGAAGCGTTATTTTACCGATGTACTGAAAAGAAGAGAGGTCATTACTGCTTACCTGAAGGAGTGTGAAGTTAATGCCTGGATTGCCTTTGCCGACTTTGCCAATTTTATGTTCATTACCGGTGCTGACCTGGAGGTGACAACAGCACTGCACCATCTCTATATCTACAACCCGGATGATGGATGTATCGATGGCAGGAGTTGGGACTATCTTGAAGTCCGTTATTTGCGCTGCTTCCTGCTGGAGTATGCAGCAACTCTCGGGCTGGTGGATGTGGTAATGGCTCCCCCTAATGACGATGAGAGCTTTTATGATCAATACGGCGATATGGAGTGCCTCAGCCGCTACGACGGTCTGCGATATTTCCGCCTGACCCCATTGGGCCAGTATGCACTGGGTCTGACTGACCATTATAAGGCAGATCATACGGAGTCAACTGAAACACCACTGACCATTCAACGACAAGGGCGCATTGCCTTTGACCGTGAGCCGACGCCCTGGGAGCAGCGGTTCCTGTCACTGTACGCTGACCATCATAAGGATCATACCTGGAAGTTATCCCGTAAAAGGATGATGGAAACGCTGCAAATTGGCGGTAGTGTCGATGAATTAAAGGCCTTCCTTCAGGCCCGGGATGATCAGCCCTTTTTACCGGAAGACTGTGAGAGTATCCTCAAACAGGCGGCGGCCAATGTCGGGGGCGTGGAGATAAAAGAAGAAGCGCTGATCGTGAACTGCAAAACTCAGGACATTGTCGAGTTTATTATCAACGATAAAGTGCTGTCCAAGTGGTGTCAGCGGTTGGGTAAGCAGCAGATCGTGATTCCCAAAAGTAAAGAGAAGAAGTTTAAAGAGAGCCTGAACTCTGTTGGGATCGGTTGTGTCTGATTTTATGAATAATGATGAAAGGGGCTAACATGCAGTCATTTTATTTCCATGACTACGAAACTTTCGGTATCGATCCTGCCCTTGACTGGCCAGCCCAGTTTGCGGGTATCCGGACGGACGCAGAATTGAATGAGGTGGGAGAACCGCTGAATATTTTCTGTAAGTTGCCGGAAGACCATCTGCCGAACCCTATGGCCTGTCTGGTAACCGGCTTGACACCACAAAAGGTGAACGAGCAGGGGACAGTGGAGCCGGAATTTATTCGCCGCATTCATACCGAGTTTATGGTGCCGGGCACTTGTGCTCTGGGCTATAACACTATTCGCTTTGATGATGAGGTAACCCGGAACATCCTCTACCGGAATTTTTATGACCCTTATGCTCGGGAGTGGCAGAATGGCAACAGTCGCTGGGATTTGATCGATCTGGTCCGATTGACTGCGGCTTTGAGACCTGAGGGTATTGAATGGCCGTTGCGTGAGGATGGGTGCAAAAGCTTCAGGCTGGAGGAGATTACTGCGGCGAACGGTCTGGATCACGGTGCAGCTCATGATGCCTTGTCGGATGTTCGTGCCACTATTGCGCTGGCAAGGTTGATTCGCCAACGGCAACCCAGGGTGTTCCAGTTCTATCTGTCCCATCGTGGTAAACGTGAAGTGGCCGGGTTGTTAAATCTTGTCAGCCAGCAGATGGTGGTGCATGTCTCGGGCATGTTTGGAGCACGGCGCAATAACCTGGCTGTGGTGATGCCGCTGATTGATCATCCGGTAAACCGTAATGGTATTGTCGTTTATGATCTGTCGGTGGATCCGGCACCCTTGTTGTATTTATCGGTGGATGAAATACGACGAAGGCTGTTTACACCCGTTGATCAATTAGGCGATGGGGAAGCACGAATTCCGTTAAAGACCATTCATATTAATAAATGCCCGGCGGTTGCTCCCCTGAATGTTCTCAGGACCGAAGACCAGGATCGTCTTGAATTGGACCTTGCCAGGTGTGAAACACACCGGAGCCAGTTGCTGGCGGACAACGGGCTGGCCGCAAAACTCAGAGCGGTGTTTTCAGAGTCTCCAGCGATAAAGCACACGGATCCTGATCAGATGATTTATTCGGGTGGTTTCTTCTCTCCGGCAGACAAAAATGAAATGAGCCGGATTGTTTCATCCAACCCTGCACAGTTGCCTGAACTTGGTCTCTCGTTTTCCGATAAGCGGCTGGAAGAGATGCTGTTTCGTTATCGCGGCCGACACTACTTTGAAACCATGGATAAAGAAGACCGGGGGCTCTGGAAGCAATATTGCCGGGATCGATTGTCGGGGGAGCTACATCCGGAAAATAATCAACTATTAACGCTGGATCATTTCTGGAACGAATTGAGAGAGGCACAGGCGGTGGCTGGGGAAGATTTGGAAAAACAGCGTATACTGGCACAATTGTCTGATTATGTGCAGGGGCGTGAGAACACTCTGGCCAATCAGGACTTTTATTAACCCGCTATCAAGTGTGTAACTGTTTTAAGCCTGTTGATTGAAAGCGTGGCCATCCCAATAAAGCAGCCTGTAAGCACATAGGGTTTTATGTGCTTAAGCTTATTGGAATGAATGTTTGACGACCAGGTTCAGCTGTTCTGCCAGTCGGCCGTAGATGGTGGGTTTTTCAATATAATCGACAGCGCCCGCTTTAATGGCGGCAACAGCGCTGGATACATCATTATGATGACCAAGGATGATAACCGGAACCTGGTGGTTACTACTGGCCAGGTCCTGCATCAGGTTCAGGGCCTGGCCATCAGGCTGGTCATTGGCTGCAATGATACAGGATGGCTGATCGGCCTTAAGCGCATTTAACAGTTCAAAATGCGAGCTGAAGCAGATAAGCTCCATGGATTTTTCATGGCACAGGCTGCGAATAGCCTCGGCAGTGCCGGAATCCTGTTCCAATAAGTAGACTGAGCAGTGGGTTGCGAGGTTCATAAAGGCAGCCTGGCGGTAATAAGTAACCTGTCGTTTGCAATGCGTGTTGCAATGAAACAGCTGTAAGCAAAAAAGCTGCTGCTTATCGATAACGTGCGGGCAGAATTGGCATGCAAGTCGCATACAGGTTGTTCCGCCGTTAACAGCAGCTCAAGAAGCAACCTTTAAAATATGAAATACCGTCTGATTCAAATTAAACCGAAATTGTTTAGAAGGTATTTCACCGTCTCTTCTTGCCATTGTCTAATGGTACGACTTCAGTTTAGGTTTAGCTGGCTTAATCCTGAATGGAGGGATGTACTTGACGTGATTCGGCGAGTACCTAAGTGTATGACTGTTCGTTCGGTCAATTATTATATTATTCGTTTAGACCATTTTTTTTAGAATTAAACGGAAATTATAATGGGTCGTTATTTGGTCTATCCCTTAATGGCTTTGGGGTAATTCCATTTTAGAAGTAAACGACTTGCTTTTCATTCTATTAGCTAAGGTATCGAAACTTTATACAAGTGCTTCAAGCTGGCTGTTTAACCAATCCAGGAAAGCGGATGCAGCTTAGGCGAGAGTGGCTCCGCAATCTCGTAGAGTGAGCTATGCGGAGCAGGCCGGTGCAGCTTAGATTTTGAAGTTAAATTCGCCGTCCAGATGTTCTTTTACCTGCATGACCTGACGCACCAGGTGAGCAAGGGATTTAGTACCCATCTTTTCCATAACGCGGGAGCGATGGATTTCCACCGTGCGCTGGCTCAGGTTGATATCCGCAGCGATGACCTTGTTGGCTTTACCCTCAACTACATGGTGCAGTACTTCACGCTCACGATCAGTCAGGGTTGACAGCCTGCGGAGAATTTCCTTGTGTTCCAGCAGTTCTCTTCTCTGCTGCGTATCCAGTTTCAGGGCATCGTTGATCAGGTCCAGCAGTTCCTGGTCGCGGAAAGGTTTCTGGATAAAGTTCATTGCGCCATCTTTGATGGCCTGGACCGCCATAGGCACATCACCATGACCCGTGATGAAGATGATGGGCAGAATGCAGTGCATCTCGTTGAGCTTGCTCTGCAGCTCAAGTCCGCTCATGCCGGGCATACGGATGTCCAGCACAATACAGCCAGGCCGGTTTTCATCGTAAACTTCAAGGAACTCAGCAGGTGAAGAGAAGGCTTCGACAGTCTGACCTACTGACCTCATCAACATTTTCAGCGAGTCACGCACAGCCTCGTCATCATCGATGATAAATACGGTTGGTTCTTGCTTCATGTCCTGTTGCTGCATAATGACTCCACTGTGAGAAGTTTGCCGTATAATTCGGTGTTTTTGCCATCAGGCTGGAAAGAAGTGATGCGGGAAAGCCATAATTAACACTCTTTGAGCATCAACTGTGTTAACCGGAAGGTTGGCCGGAGGTCACACAGGTTGAAAAAGATTGCTTAAAGGTTGTGGAATTCGCTCTGTGTTTTAGCGTCTCTCGGCAAAGAGTTTAGCAGAGTGTGATGCTGTTGCTTTATCCGGGCAAATAAAAACAACGCAGGCTTACACTGGAGCTCTTTTTGAAGGTCAGTAGTTATTTTCGCAGTTTGTGCAGAGTAATACTTCCCGCAGGCATCAATTTTTTCTGGTTCCGTACCAGTATTTCCGTTGACTGCGTAAATTTACAGGTTATGTAACGCAAACAAACATCAATCTGAGTAAGGCGCAGTATATTAGATGATATTTCCTGTATTGTTATCAGGGATAATACTGCTTGGGTTGTGGTTTTGTGCGTAGGCGGGGTGTTTGTGATGGGTGTATTGAAAAGGCAAAAGGCCTGTACTTCTACAGGCCTTCCATCTGATGTCAGTGTTAAATCATCAGTGAGCTGACTGGCTCAGATTCAGCGGCGCAATCATGTTTTCCGGTTTCAGGATCTCTTTTAGCTGCTCTTCGGTCAGCAGGCCTTCTTCCAGCACCAGTTCAACTACACGACGGCCGCTCTTCAGTGCAGTCTTGGCGATGCGGCTGGAGTTTTCGTAGCCCAGGTATGGGTTCAGTGCGGTAACCAGACCAACACTGTTGTCTACGTAGCTCTGGCACACGTCACGGTTGGCGGTAATGCCCTTGATGCACTTCTCGGTCAGCATGTTCATGCCGGCAGACAGCTGCTGGATAGACTCAAGAATCTTGTAAACCAATACTGGCTCAGCGTAGTTCAGCTGCAGCTGCGCGGCCTCAGAAGCCAGGGTTACGACCATGTCGTTACCAATAACGTGGAACGCGATCTGGTTCATGGCTTCCGGGATAACCGGGTTTACTTTACCAGGCATGATCGACGAACCAGGCTGCATTTCGGGCAGGTTGATCTCGTTAAAGCCACACAGCGGGCCACTGGAGAGCAGGCGCAGGTCGTTGCTGATTTTGGACAGCTTAACCGCCAGACGTTTCAGGGCGCTGGAGAAAATAACGAATGCGCCCATATCGGACGTGGCTTCTACCAGGTCGCCAGCCAGAATCATTTCCTGGTCAGAGATTTCACTCAGGTATTTGATGGCCAGCGGCGCATAACGGCTGTCAGCAGTGATGCCGGTACCGATCGCTGTACCACCCAGGTTCACTTCACGCAGCAGCGCGGCCATTTCACCGATACGCTGAACGTCTTCACCGATGGTGGTGCTGAAGGCACGGAATTCCTGACCCAGGGTCATAGGAACCGCGTCCTGCAACTGGGTGCGGCCCATCTTCAGAATGTCGTTGAACTCGTTGGCTTTGACGTCCAAGGCATTTTTCAGGCTCTTGATGGCTACCAGCAGTGACTTGTGCTTGAGCACCATGGCCAGACGCATCGCTGTCGGGTATACGTCGTTGGTAGATTGTGCCATGTTGACGTGGGTGTTCGGGTGCAGGTACTGGTATTCACCACGACGATGTCCCATCAGCTCCAGGGCACGGTTACAGATGACTTCGTTGGCGTTCATGTTGGTGGAAGTACCCGCACCGCCCTGAATCATGTCAACAACAAACTGATCGTGCAGACGGCCTTCGATGATCTCATCACAGGCATCAGCAATGGCTTCCGCTTTCTGCTGGTCCAGCATGCCCAGATCACGGTTCGCCAATGCACAGGCTTTCTTAACCATGGCCAGGGCCCGTGGCAGGTTGGCGTAGTGGTTAAGCTGAACACCACTGATCTGGAAGTTTTCCACGGCACGCTGAGTCTGGATGCCATAGTAAACATTTTCCGGAACCGGAGCTTCTCCGAGCAGATCGTGTTCAATTCGGTATTGGGTAAGGTCTGTCATTTCTTGGCCTGGGATAGCGCCATAGTTGCGCACTGGAGGAAAATCATTAGCCTGCATCGGAAAGCCTGTTTGCTTGGTAAAAGCAGGCTGGCTCGGTTTAGTCTGTGCCTCTCCATAATTATCAGCAATAAGTGGTACTACCTAACTGAATAAAAAGGTATCAAAAATAGAGAAAAGGGATGATCTGTATCAATTTTGATCAGTTTTCGTATCTATGCTTGTGATTGGCAATGAGGACGGGTATGCCACACTCAGCGCTTCCAGCGCTGAGTGTGGTTTAACATTCAGGTTATCGGTAAAGAGTCACCCGACGGTAGTATTGCTCTCTATTTTCCGTAGGGGCTTTGCATTCAGGTTTATAACAGGGGTCAAATGTCGTCTTGGCCCCGAAGCACAGGGAGGCCATTTTTGCCATTTCGCTTCTTCCTGTTTCCTCCTGAATAAATCGGAAGATATGACCAAGACCACTTCCTGCGCGACAGCGGATATTGTGTCTCATATACTGTTGCAATTCTTTATCGCCGCCGAAGTTATTGATGTTATCAAGCCAGTCAGTTAGCGATGCAATACGGTCGTTAACCCGCTGTTCACCGTCTACTATCTCAGTTTGTTTAACCGTGTGTTGCAGGCATAGGATCATCATCTGCTTTGCTAAATTCAGAGCATCCAGCCGCTCTTGTTGACTTGATCTTAAACCACCGCTATGAGGATCTTCAGTGCAATGAAGAAGCGTCCATGTTGCTTCTTCGAGCAGGCGTTCGAACTGTAACATGAACATGAATTTCTGGTTTTTCAGAATGTCATAACATCTGACTTCCTCTTCAAGATTGTTGAAAATTCTACAGGTATGAATATGGCGAAGCAGCTTGTTGATGACAGGATTCCGGTTTTCAGGCTTCATTGCCTCAAAAGGGTTGAGTTTTTTTCCCTTCCAGCCAATAACTGAAAATTCTTTAATCGCATCGCTATGATCAGAAGTGGTACCGTGGTGATATTGATATTTTTTAATGAGAGCTTTAGCCAGTGACATCACTGAAGATAGATCGGTTAATGGCGCTTGTCTCGTCTCTACGGCCGGTGTTGCTGAAGGTTTGGCTTCGATTAACTCAATTCTGTCGTTTTTCTCAGGAGGGTCGTCCTGCAATGCGTTATTACTTGAGGGTGTTATTTGGCTTTCTTCCTCCAGGAATATAAGTTGATTAACCTTTGCATGGCATTGCAACCATAAAGTCCGTTCTGCTTCATGGAGTTTGGATTCTGATTTCTCTAATAAAGATTTGATGGTTGCAAGTTTTTCAAGATCAGGTGATTGGCAGTGCTCAAGGTAAAAGCGGGCCAGCTCAAAATGCATCCTGTCATCTCTGCTCGCAGCTTCAACTAATAAACGTTCAGACACCTCTGAGTCAAACTGATGATTAAGGGCAATCATAGCCTTCAGCCAAATAACCATGGGGTTTTGACTATCTAAAGCGACAACTTCTGCTATGTTGCCGTCAAGGTAAGCAATCAGGGCATCGGAAACATCTGGTGCAGTGATTTTTTTTATCTGTTGTCTTATTTGCTCTTCATCTCCAAAATCAACCAGACCATAAAAGTTTACAAGGATTTTTATAAATAAAAATATGTTTTCTGTGGTTGGAGCTATTTCAATAAGATCAGTAAGAAGCTCCATACTTTTGCTGGAAGGAATAGTAACTCCTGCAGGATTTAGTGATTTCAGGTGAATGGTCAGCGATTGTTCTCTCAAGCCAATAAATGCCGGGGTTCGGGCAATTTCAGAGTTTTCAAAGCTATCACATAGTGATGCTATTACCGTCGTTAGTCTGGCTCTTGTTTCTCCCGGAACAGATTGATTAATGGACAGCTTGTAAAGTTTATCCAATGTTTTTGCCAGAAGAACATAAGGCACGAGATCAGGATCGGTTAATTGTCTGTCGATCATGATCTGAAACAAGTGAAGTGCTGCTTCGGCGATTATATCCTGTTTACTGTCAGAAGGCTGCTCAATAGCATCTGTTTTCAGCATGCAGCGCATGGTTGCCTGAAACCAGTTATGAAAGTTTTCCTTGTCTGTTTTTGTCAGGAACTCCTTGCTTTTTCTTTGTAATGTACCTGATAAATCAAGTGCTATTGATTTAAGAACTTTTAATTGATTAACAGGCGTTTGTTCTTTTATCTGTTGAAGTTGCTGGTTTATACCGGGTTTTCCTGGATGCTGTTCACTTTTTTTTATAACTGTTTGAATACCATCTGTAATGTCTGTATAGGATACTGTGGTCCCAATAATTTTATCCAGTTCATCTTTTCGTCCCTCTTGAACCAGTTTTTGTATTTGTTTTAATCCTTGCATCTCAGCAATATGCTGTCGTTGATGTTCTCTGGGAAGGTGAGCAACTTCTGATTGCCACTGATCTTTAAGAACCCGGTCTGGAATATGTTGCATAGAGGAAGCCCCCCTGTCATATAGAGCTTTTGCAACTTTCTGTCTTTCTGAGAGGCAGCGGGCAGAAGTACTCCCGGAAGCTTTTTTTGGTCGATTAAGCGTTCGATGCTTATACCGTGAACGAGGTCCTGATTGAGTGGTGGGAGTCTCAATTTGTGAGCCAATTGAAGAACCTTGAGTTGTTGAAGCCGACTGATTAGCATCCATCTCTGTCACCTTTCCGAGCTATTCTGAGTTCAGATTAGACTCGGATTTGGTGTTATAGTTCTAACATTTGCTAGGAGGCTGTCCGAGAATAGCGCCCGTCTAGGCGACCCCGTAGCGAGGATGGCAGAAAATTGAGGATAAAAAGTCGGAAATTTTTAGTGAATAGTGGTTCTATTTACTAAAAATTTCCGACTTTTTAGACCAATTTGCTGCCACCGCAGTAGGGCAGTCTATTCTCGGACAGCCTCCTAGCTTCAGGTGGTTTATTTTGTCCGTTTTGCATGGCGCTCGCGGTTTTCCAGTTTTTCCCGCTCACTTTTTCTGATCATCACATAAAGCGCTCCGGAGCCGCCATGGACTTTCAGTGCGCTGTGAAAGGCCAGCACTGCTTCCATCTGGGGTAGCCAGTTGTACAGGTAACTTTTCAGCAGGGCAGGCGGGGTGCTTTTCTCACCGCGCCCATGGGCTATCAAGACAGTACGCAGCTCGTGTTCCCGGCAATCATTGATAAACTGGAAAACCTGCTCCCGTGCTTCCCGGGCGGTTTTGTGATGGAGGTCGAGGCGTGCCTCAATATCATATTTGCCCAGGCGGAGTTTTTTGAACACGCCTTCCTGTACGCCATCCCGCTTCCAGACCAGAAAGTCATGGGGTTTGACCATCTTCGGGTTGAGCAGTGAAAGAAAATTCGGGTCGGTAAAGGTGTCTTCCGCAGCGGCCTTGCGAATCTCCTGGCCCGGTGTGACCCGCTGAACTTTCTGGATATCAGCGGTTGCTTTTTTCTTTAATGGGTTTACGCCTTTCATCTCTTTCAGGAAAGCAGAGATGTCATCGTTCTTGGCAGAGTTGCCAGAAGAGTTGGCAGAAGAGTTGCCTGATGAATTGTTTGTTGAGTTGCTCATAGCCGGATAACTGACCAAGTGAAACTGTTAATGGCTGAAACAGTGGGACCAGTCTTTCCAGACCGGTTCGAGCCCTTTGGCCCGAATGGCATCCGCCACTGCTTCTGGACGTCGATTGTCGTCAATGGTGAACTGTTCCAGATCTTCATTGCCCAGGATATTGTCATCGGCATAGCCTCCGGGGTGGGTGCTGGAATAGGCGCTCATGGTGGTGATACCAAGGGGCAGGACATTATCCCGGAACGTTGCCGATTCACGGGTGGATAAGGAGAGCTCGGCTTCGGGTTTGAACAGGCGGTAAGCGCAGATCAGCTGAACCAGTTGTCGGTCAGAGATCACCGATACCGGCTGAAAATCACCTTCACAGGGGCGCAGCCGGGGGAAGGAAATGGAGTAGCGGGTGCGCCAGTAGGTCTTTTCCAGGTAATCCAGGTGAGCCGCCACCATGGCCGAGTCGGTTCGCCAGTCTTCCAGGCCAATCAAGGCACCAACACCGATTTTATCAATGCCTGCCCGTCCCAGTCGGTCAGCGGTTTCCAGGCGGTAGTTGAAATTCATTTTGCTGCCCCGGAGATGGTATTGCTCATAGGCAGACCGGTGATAGGTTTCCTGGTAAACCAGCACTGCATCAAGGCCAGCGGCCATCAGGGATTGATAATCTTCCTGGTCCAGAGGCTGGATCTCAATACTGATATGGGAGAAGTGTGGCCGCAGCCGCTCAATCACCGATTTGATGTAGCTGACACCCACCGTTCCCGGGGCTTCGCCAGTCACCAGCAGGATGTGATCGAATCCCATCTTTTTGATGGCTGCCACCTCCTGGTCCAGCTCGTCCATCTTCAGGGTTTTCCGGCGAATTTTGTTACCGAGACTGAAACCGCAGTAAGTGCAGATATTGGTGCACTTGTTGGAAAGATAGAGCGGAATAAAGAGCTGCAAAGTATTGCCGAACCGTTGTCGGGTCAGCTGCCTGCTTTTTTGCGCCATGGCTTCCAGGTAGGGCTCTGCTGCCGGGGATATCAGCGCCAGAAACTGCTGATGATTCAGTCTGGTGCTGTGCAGGGCATTCTCTACATCCGCAGCGGTCTGGCTGTGGATGGTCATTTTCAGTTCATCCCACTGAATCTGATTAAAGTGGTCAAGAAAGGTCATCAGGTCCTCTCCTAAAGGTCATCCAGAAAAGCCGTTAACGGGCTGCTGGCCTGAGCCTGCAAAGAACGCCCACCAAGACCGGCCCGGTAAGCCCTGCGCCCGGCGATAACGGCGTCTTTAAAGGCGATGGCCATTTGTACCGGATCACGGGCCACGGCGATGGCGGAATTGACCAGCACGGCATCAGCCCCCATCTCCATGGCCAGGGCCGCGTCGGAAGGGCTTCCTATGCCCGCATCAATCACCACCGGCACCGAGCTTTGTTCAATAATAATCTGGATAAACTCTTTGGTCTTCAGCCCCAGGTTACTGCCAATGGGAGAACCCAGGGGCATAACGGCAGCAACACCCACTTCCTCAAGGCGTTTACAGAGAACCGGATCTGCATGGATATAAGGCATGACGGCAAAACCCATGGCACTTAATGTTTCGCAGGCTTTCAGGGTTTCAATAGGGTCTGGCAGAAGGTATTTGGGGTCTGGATGAATTTCGACTTTGACGAAATGGGTGCCGAGGGCTTCTCTGGCCAGCTGGGCTGCGTAAACGGCTTCATCCGCAGTGCGGGCCCCTGAGGTGTTTGGCAGCAGGTTCAGGTTGTGCTCAAGCTGCCGGTCCAGAAGAGGCCCGAGGATATTATCCTGTTGCTCATTCAGGTCAACCCGCTTAAGCGCCATGGTGACCAGTTCACTGCCGGAGGCAATGATGGCATCGGTCATCAATTGGCTGTTACTGAACTTTCCGGTTCCGGTAAACAGTCGTGAAGAAAAGGTTTTATCCGCAATTTCCAGCATGCCAGCCTTACGTTATTTAATGAGCTTCGGTTTATGTCTGTTCAAATTTACACTAAAACAATAGAGGTTTAGGAACTGTCCTGAAATAACTTCCATATCGTAACCAGTTAAAGAAAAACCTTGCCACGGAGGCAAGGAGTCACGGAGAAAAGAAAAAATCTTTTCCTCTGTGACTCCGTGCCTCCGTGGCAAAAAAGAGGAAGTTATTCATGGTAATTCCTTAGCCACCTGCCGTTGCTTTTATCAGCGTAATGTGATCCCCGTCACTCAGCAGATAAGATTCCCACCGGGAGCGGCTGATGATTTTACTATTGACCGCAAGGGCTATTCCTTTTTCAAGGTGGTTCAGTTGCTGTAACAGGGCCTCAACGCTGATAGGGGGCTCCACTGCCATCGGCTGATTGTTTACCGTGATCTGCATGGTCAATTTGGTGCCAGTCCTTTTAAGTTGGCAAGATTCTAAAGAATCCGGGTGGTGTTTGACAAATGATCTGCGCAGCCGCGTTGCGGCGGAAAGACAAATACTCTTCATTATTGGCGGTGACAACTCTATCCAAGGCAGGGTTCAGCCGTTAGAATTGACCGTTTATTTTCTGTAGCTCATCTGTTTTGGAAACCCCATGGAGAATCTGGATAACACGCTTGATACGCTGGTGGCCAGCGCACTCAGTGCCGTTGAAGCCGTTGCTGACGCCTCAGGTCTGGACGAGATCCGCGTTCAGTTCCTTGGTAAGAAAGGCGAGCTGACCTCTTTGCTCAAGGCCCTTGGCCAGCTCTCCCCTGAGGAGCGACCAAAAGCGGGTGGGCTGATTAACAGGGGTAAGCAGCAGGTTCAGGACGCGATCAACCATAAGAAAGCGTTGCTGGATCAACAGGCCCTGGATGCCCGACTGGCCAGCGAGGCCATTGATGTATCCCTGGCCGGGCGTGGTCAGGTGGCGGGTACTGTTCACCCGATTACCCGTACCATGGAACGGATTACCGACTATTTCGGTCGCATCGGCTTTACTGTGGAGCAAGGGCCGGAAATCGAAGATGATTATCACAACTTCGAAGCCCTGAATATTCCCGGTCACCATCCGGCCCGTGCCATGCACGATACGTTCTATTTTGACGACACTACCGTACTGAGAACCCACACCTCACCGGTTCAGGTTCGCACCATGGAGCGCTTCGTCAAAAATAATGAAAACCCGCCCATTGCCATTGTCTGCCCGGGTAAGGTGTATCGCTGTGATTCTGACCAGACCCACAGCCCGATGTTCCACCAGGTGGAAGGTCTGTACGTTGCCGAGAAAGTCAGCTTTGCGGACCTGAAAAGTGTTCTGATTGACTTCCTGAGAGTCTTTTTTGAGCGGGATGACCTGCAGGTTCGTTTCCGTCCATCCTACTTCCCGTTCACTGAGCCTTCTGCCGAGGTGGATATTGAGTGGGGCCGTAACGACGATGGCTCGATCAAATGGCTGGAAGTGCTGGGCTGCGGCATGGTGCATCCGGACGTGTTTCGCTACTCCGGGATTGATCCTGAGAAGTACACTGGTTTTGCCTTTGGTATGGGGGTTGAGCGTTTTGCCATGCTGCGTTATGGCGTCAATGACCTGCGCCAGTTCTTTGAGAACGACTTGCGCTTCCTGGATCAGTTCCGTTAAGAGCGGTTGGGACAGCGTCATTTTCAAACGTTTAAGAACGGACGGTTTTAGCAGGATTGAGTAAATAGCATGAAATTCAGTGAAAAGTGGTTGCGGCAGTGGGTCAATATTGAGGTCGATACCCAGGCGCTGGTGGACAAAATCACCATGGCTGGTCTGGAAGTTGACGAGGTTGAAGCGGTTGCCGGTGAGTTTACCGGTGTCGTTATTGGTGAAATTGTTGCCTGTGAGCAGCACCCGGACGCCGATAAGCTGCGGGTGACTCAGGTCAGTACCGGCAGTGAGTCTTTCCAGGTGGTGTGTGGTGCCCCCAATGCCCGGGTGGGTATCAAGGTTCCCTTTGCCACTGTGGGTGCCGTATTGCCCGGCAACTTCAAAATTAAAAAAGCCAAATTGCGCGGTGTTGAATCCTTCGGCATGCTCTGTGCCGAAGAAGAGCTCGGCATGGCAGAGTCTTCCGATGGTTTGATGGAGCTGCCTGCGGATGCCCCGGTTGGCCAGAATATTCGTGAATACCTGTCGCTGGACGACAAGATCATTGATGTGGATCTGACGCCTAATCGCGGTGACTGTCTGAGCATCGCTGGTCTGGCTCGTGAAGTCAGTGCAAACTTTCTGGCGGATGTGACGGAAGAGCAGATAGCGGAAGTGGCACCCGCCATTGATGATACCTTCCCGGTTCATATCGATGCTCCACAGGGCTGCCCGCGCTATGTTGGCCGGGTTATTCGTAACGTGGACGTTTCCCGTTCTGCGCCATTGTGGCTGACCGAGCATCTGCGTCGCTCCGGTATCCGCTCCATTGACCCGGTGGTGGATGTCACCAACTACGTTATGCTGGAACTGGGTCAGCCTATGCACGGCTTTGACCTGGATACGCTCTCTGACAGCATTCATGTGCGCATGGCGGAGTCTGGCGAGAAGCTGACTCTGCTGGATGGCCAGGAAGTCACACTGAACGACAACACACTGGTCATTACTGATGAGCAGAAGGCTCTGGCGATTGCCGGGGTGATGGGGGGAGAAGGTTCCGGCGTCAGTGACCAGACCCGTCATGTCTTTCTGGAAAGCGCATTCTTTGATCCGATTACCATTGCCGGTAAGGCCCGTTCCTATGGCTTGCACACCGACTCTTCCCACCGCTTTGAACGTGGTGTGGATTTCCAGCTGCAGAAAAAGGCGGTTGAACGTGCCACGGCCCTGATCGTTGAGATTTGTGGCGGTGAACCGGGTCCGGTAACGGAAGTGGCCAGCGAAGCCCACCTGCCTGCTCTGCGTGAAGTGACACTGCGTTCTGAAAAAGTGACGTCACTGCTGGGTATGGCCATTGAAAATCGTCATATTGAAGCTTTGCTGTCGCGCCTGGGTCTGGGCTTGACGCTTGTTGAAGAGACCGGTGGCCAGGCATGCTGGACGGTGTCTGTCCCCAGCTGGCGCTTTGATATTGCCATCGAAGAAGATCTGGTGGAAGAGCTTGGCCGAATTTACGGCTACAACAATCTGCCTGAGAGCACGCCGACAGCGCTGCTAAAAATGAAACAGGTGGACGAGTCCCGGGTTCAGGAATCAGACATTCGTCGTGTACTGACGGCCCGTGGTTATCAGGAGGCGGTGTGCTTCAGCTTTATCGCTCCGGAACTGCACCGGCTGTTTGACCCTCAGCGTGAGCCTGTTGCCCTGTCCAACCCGATTGCCAGCGATCTGTCCGTGATGCGTACAACGTTGCTGCCAGGATTGGTTAAAACCGCTGGCTACAACCTGAATCGTCAGCAAAGCCGGGTTCGTCTGTTTGAAACAGGTCTGACCTTTATCAGGGAAAAGGGCAAAGACGGCGATGAACTTAAACAGGAGCCAATGCTGGCAGCACTGATTACTGGCAGCCGTCATCCGGAAAGCTGGCAGGGTAAGGCTGAAGCCGTTGACTTCTTTGACCTGAAAGGCGATTTCGAAGCGGTCTTTGCCCTTGGTCAGGTCGGTAATGAGTTTGTGTTCCGCAAGGGCGAGCATGCTGCCATGCATCCTGGCCAGTGTGCCGAAATTGTTCGTGATGGCAAAGTGATTGGTCATATTGGGGCCCTTCACCCATCGCTGGCAAAGACGATGGATATGCCCGCTGCGGTCTACCTGGTTGAGCTTAGCCTGAAAGCGGTGACTGAAGGTAAGGTTACCCGTTTTGCCGCCCTGTCGAAGTATCCTGAAGTTCGCCGTGACCTGGCACTGGTGGTTAACGCCGCCACTGCTGCTGGCGACATTGAACGGGTAATTGCCAGTGAGGCCGGTGAACTGTTGCGCCGGGTCAATACTTTTGATGTTTATGCCGGTCAGGGTATTGAAGCAGGGTTCAAGAGCCTGGCCATGGGCTTGACCTTACAGCATCCTTCCCGCACTCTAAAGGATGACGAGGTTAATGAGCTGGTTGACCGTGTTGTTGCCCGCTTGAAACAGGACTTCGATGCCAGCCTGCGTCAGTAAACGCCAGTCAATGGCCTCAGAGTGAATAATAAGATCATGGTAATAGCCTGTTATCTTTCTTTCAGGAAACCCGATACAGCTATTACCATGGGAAAAACAAAAAAGGGGATTGGTTCATGGGAGCCCTGACGAAAGCCGATATGGCCGAGCGACTGAATGAAGAGCTTGGTCTTAACAAACGCGAAGCCAAAGAGATGGTCGAGCTGTTTTTTGAGGAAATTCGCCAGTCTCTCGAAAAAAATCAATCGGTGAAACTGTCCGGCTTTGGTAACTTTGATTTGCGGGATAAACGTCAAAGACCAGGCCGGAACCCGAAAACGGGAGAGGAAATCCCGATCACCCCACGTCGTGTGGTGACCTTCAAACCCGGTCAGAAACTCAAGGCGAGAGTGGAAACCTATGCAGGACATGGAACTCAGGACGAGTGATCTGCCAGCCATCCCTGGCAAACGCTACTTTACCATTGGCGAAGTCAGTGAGCTCTGTTTGGTTAAGTCTCATGTGCTGCGCTATTGGGAGCAGGAATTTCCCCAACTGTCACCGGTTCGTCGAGGTAATCGGCGCTATTACCGCCATGAAGACGTACAGCTGGTTCGACAGATCCGCAGTCTTTTATACGATCAGCGCTTTACCATTGATGGAGCCCGCTCGCAGCTAAAGCGTCATGCGGTCAAGCGACAAACGTTTGATTATCGTACTGAAATAGCGCAGGCAATATCGGAATTAGAAGCAGTTGTTGATATTTTGTCCTGAGCTAAATATCTAATAATTGGCTGCACCTTGTCCCAGTGCAAAGCCGAAATTTTCTGATGGTTGCCATGTTCTGTGATAAACCGGAAATCCATGGCGATCGATTCTGCCTGTTCAGAAAATGATTCGGAACAGGCAATCACTTCATCCGAAGAAGTAGCTAAGTGGTGGCTTTTTCCACGGCGGAATCCAGGATACTGGATCAATTAGAAAGGCGATGTCTTGCAAGTAATATTTTTCCCAGAGACTATCACAGCCATTATAACGTTTTTGCTCTAAGAGCCTGGGATTGTCTCTCAATTTCTGGATGTTATCCAATCCAATTTTCAACTCAATAAGTTCTTTGGGTGTGTTGCCATTTCTATCTTTATCGTCACGTGTTGAGATCGGTAAGCTCCCCGGGAAATCCAAGTGACGGTAGCCATGTTTTCTTGCCAAATCCCTGTTTATATTGTCGGTTGTTTCCATTTGCTCTCGTTGCAGATATCTGAAAACTTCATGATCATCCTGCTCCACAGCACAATGAAGCAAAGTTTTCTGATCTTCTGATTTGTGAAATAAATGCGCTCGATAATTTTCACTCCTGCTGAAATGACTGCAAAGCTCACTCACTACTTTAAGACTACTGTGACTTGCCGCCAGACTAAACAGGCTATTGCGTTTGTCGTTCGTGGTATTTTCCAGTTTACCCGAGCTGCTGAGTGCTTCCATAAGGGTTAGTGCCCCTTCATTCCAGCCGGTCATCAGGGCAAAATGCAAAGCCGTGTCGTGGTTCATGGCAATTGGCAGGATATTTCTAATCTCGTTAGGGTCCTCCAGTCGCGCAGCATCAGCAACGATAGCAGGAGTGACAGATATAACAGTAGTGATAGTAATAGAATCGGGAGTAGAAGTCGTAGTCGTAGTAGAACAAGAAGCCGTATGTTGATCAATGCGACTCCGGCAGACATCATTCTGAAGAGCGAGCTGTAAGAGTTCCGTATCACCTGCGAGACAGGCAATGTGCAATGGGGTTAAATCACAAGGAAGATCCCAGTCATTTAATCCACCTTCAGCACTTTTTAATAGTCCAGCAACCACCTGAGCTTTTTCGACCAACATTTTAATGTCTGTCAACTCCATAAAGGCCTTGGCAACCTCACTGCAGGAAGCCCCGTTTGTTGGTATGACCTTTGCGCCTTCGAATTGCGCCTCCTGGGCTGCTGAAGATGGATTAATTTGAGAAGTATTGACATCCATAACAAAGTGACCTCGAACGTATACCTGCGTAATTTGAATACAGGATCACTACAAAGTTCCTGACTAAAACCAAAAATTTTCCATCACTTGTTTATCAGGGTTGAAGAGTAGAACGTGAAGACGGTTGCTGTGTTTTGTGATAAACCGGAAATCCATAGCAGTCTATTCTGCCTGGTCAGAAATTACTTCGGAACAGGCAGTGCTGATCAATTTATACGAGATTGCATGATCTCAACGGCGAAATCCAGGATGTAGGCTGCATTAAACCAGTAATGTCTTGAAAGTAGTAAGTTTGCCAGGGGTGCTTATCGCCACTAAAACGTATTTGCTCTAAAAGTTTGGGATTGTCAGAATATTGCTGGACAAAAAGCAGACCAACTTTGATTGCGGCAAGGTTATCGGGTGTATTACCATTTCTATCTTTATCAGCACGCGTTGTTCTCGGGAGCATCCGGAGCTGGTTATCCTGGTCATTCGCCGAATCTCTGATCATTTTTCTGGTTGCGGACAATTGCTGATCTTGCAGATAGTTGAAAACTTCCGGACCATCCTGGTCTACTGCACAATGAAGCAAGGTTCTCTGGTGTTCTGATTTGTGAAACAGATACTCTCGATAATTTTCACTCGACTTGAAAGAATCACAAAGCTCACAAACAACTTCAAGACTGCTGTGACTTGCCGCCAGACTGAGCAGGCTTTCGCCTCTGTCGTTAACGGTATTTTTCAGTTTATCCTGAACATCAAGCTCTTCCATAAGTGCTAATGCTCCTTCGTTCCAGCCGGTCAGCAGGGCAAAATGCAAAGCCGTGTCGTGGTTTGTAGCAATTGGCTGTTGATCACCAACTTCGTTATTGCTCTTTGGTGACGCAGTTGCTGCATTGGCAGTAGCTTCATTTGCAGTAGCATCAACATCAGCAGATGTTTGTTGATCAATGTGCTCCTGGCAAAAATGATCCAGAATAGCGAGTTTTAACAGCTCCATATCACCAGCAAGACAGGCAATATGCAACGGGGTTAAATTGCAGGGGAACTCCCAGTCGTTTAATTCACCGTCAGGATCCTTTAATTGTCTGGCAACCGCCTTGGCTTTTTCGACCAGCGTCTCTGTGTCTGTCAACTTCGGGAAGACTTTAGCCATCTCACTGCAGGACGGTTCTTTTGCTGGTATGGCTTCCACCCCGTCGTGTGGCGTCTCCTGGACTGGTGAAGCCGGAATATGCTGTTGAATTTGAGAAGTGATATTCATAACAAAGTGACCTCGTGCATGAACCTGCGCTCTTTGAACACCTGATCGGTACAAAGTTCCTGACAACAACAAAGAAACTTCCTATTACCCATTTACCAGAGTTGAAGAGCCAAACCTGAAAACAAGATCAAAAACGACGACTTTCGAGAAATGTTAATTGAAGTGCTGATTTAGGGACTGAAGCCAGCGTTTGTGACGTTGTGTCTACTTGCCAGAAGGGTAAGGATTACCTGCTACCAAAATATACAGGCTCCAACTATGCGTATATGCGTAGGTTCTGTATTTAATGAAGTCTTTGAACTTTTTATTTGTCTATTTGTCCAACAGGCCTGGGAGAAACACGACACAAACCATGCTTTAGAATGATTTTTATGAACATTAATAACTCTTCTCAACCGGCTGTTTTAACAAATGACAATTTATGTCCTGATAAAAACAACAAGCCCGAAACACCAGAATTAATAAAGGTTGTATCTCCTCAGATTCAGATGGCTTCTGAACCAGGGCAATTATTTCCTACAACGCCCCTTGGTGCAAAACACCAGACAACAGCAAAAACCAGAGCAGTTCGGCAGTATCCCACCCCTCAACCCGAACCTGGCCGATCATTTGGTTTTCGTTTTGTGGCCTCTGATGATGAGTTGCGCAGTCTTTTGCAAGCCCGGACCCGTGACAGCGGGGGGGATGTCATGCTTATCACTCATCCCGATGACTTGTTTGAAGACAACCTGGTGCAGCGTCTGCACATTACGGCTGACAGCCAGCCCGTCCTTGAGTCTGGCCGACTCTTTGCCTGCGATACTCCGCTGACACTGGTACTGGACATCCGTTCTCTCACCAGCGAGGAGCTGCCAGCGTTCAATGATCTGCTGGATCCTGAGAACCCCTGTCTTTACGACAAGACAAGGCAAGAGAAGCACTCTCTGGGTAACCAGGTTTCACTACTGGTACTGGCCAGCCCTGAGCAGCTGACCAGGCTGGGCAGCAACGATCAGGCTCCGGGGGCTGATTTCTGGCGCCGTGTCAACCGTCCGGGTATCAGCTGGCAGTTTGAGACCCAATCCTCCGATAAAAAAAATCCGGATGTCCGGGACACCGCTTTGCTGCCTGAATACCAGGGCACCCCCGCCGCTATCGGCGATGGCGATGTCATGACGATTGATTGCCACCTGCACAGTCACTGGCGTCCCTTGCTGTTTGGAGGTCCCGGTGTCGATCACCTGGGGCGTATCCGGCACATACCCGGCCAGCTTGAGCAGCTGCGGCCCGGCCAACAGGTCATTCTGAAGGGTGCCGACTGGCAGGATTTGACCTTTGAGCAGTCCATCCGCCAGCTGCTGAGGCGCAGGGAGTACCCATGCAATGGCGAGACTCGTAAATTAGCCCAAGGCATCCAGTTTTACCGGATGCCCGTCGCCGAACAGGAACTGGGTACGCTGTTCCGTTCGCTGGATAGCAACAATGACACAACCCCTGCCCGGACTGCCGGGCAGAACCATATCCTTATCAATCCGGTCAGCATGGCCCAGTGGCTGAATCCGGTGCGCATTGCGCAGCAGGGGTATGCCGTCCCCAATACCCTGCTGGAACAGCAGATCCGGGCCGGTGGCGCGGTTATTGTCACCGCCCCCCTCAGTACCGCACTCTGGTTCCAGCTGCTCGGTGCCTTGCAGGGCATCCGGGAAGCGACGGGGATAACACCCTTACTGCAGGTTGCCGCCCCACAGCGGCAGCCGGAATTACCGGGCAAGTCCGGGTGCACCAGAGGGCAGGCGTTGCTGGCCGCGCTCACCGAAAACCGGTCCTGTGCCTTCGTGCTTTACCAGCAAGCCCCACAGGCCACTGCCTGGCTTGCCGCTCAGCAGGAAGCACCGCTGGTAATTCAGGTCAACGAACAGACCACCCTGAGCCAGCTGTTTGACAATATCCACGTTACCTCGGAGCAACAGGCCCGGTTTGGTCGTTGTCAGACTCCGCTGCACAGGGCCCTGCAAGCCGGAACTCCGGTGGTCCTGCGAGGACTGGCCAGCAACCCGGAGCTGCTGCAGGCCCTGGAGCCGCTCTTCTGCGCCCAGCCCTTGCTGGTGAACGGTGAGTTGTACAGCTACCCGCGAGCCCGGATCACTGTGCTCTGGTCGGCATCAGACCACAGTCCGTCACCCCTGCTCAGCGCAGCACTGGCCAGGGCTACGCCGTGTCCCGAGCCGGATATCTGGGCCATCTGCGCCGGGCAGCACGGCATGAACCGCGCCGATCTGCCTGAACAGGCCATCACCAGGCTCTACGAGGCGCTCAGGACGGTCCCCCGCTCACTGTGTGAGCCATTGCCGACTCTGACACAAGGCCTGCTGAACAGCCTGATCCTGGCCGCCCGCCAGGCGCAACACCGGGACAATGCCTCCGCGCTGGCACCCCGGCACTGGCGCAAGGGCATTGACAGCCTGCTGACCCACCGTACCCGACAGACGACCTCCGTGCGGGATTTCAGCAAGGTGGTTTGCCGACGGTTGCTACCCGATGCTGACGGGAACCACTGGGTAGACCCGGACCGTTTGCAAGGCATCATTGCCAGTGCCCGACCAATGGACCGGGCGTTTGTCAAAGAGCACTGGTGGCCGCTGGCCAGGGCCTTTGGGCCGGCGCTGCCCATTCCCGTAAAAAAAGATGGGCCGTGGTCATTATCCTTTGACGATCCACTCAGTGACTCCAACTCCCAACAACTGGACTCGCTCTGCGCCATGCTGGTGGCCCAGGCACCCCAGGCACAGCAACCGGCGATGGCCCGGCAGTTACAGATCGACCCCGGGGACTTTAGCTCCTACCGATACTTGCCCGTCCGGCCATCGGCCCAGATCAAACGGCTGGAAGATGCCCTGACGGTCGGCTGGTCTCTGCCTCTGAAGCCCGGGCAGACGCGCTCTGATGCCATCCACACCCTGGCGAGCACCTGCTTTACCATGGCCCGGGCGGCAGGGGAAGGTGCCAGCGAAGCGGCGTCAGCGCGTATCAGCGAACAGTTAAGGCAGTCACTGGTTTGGCAGGGGTCCACAGAGGCACCCCTACGGGCACTGGCCAGGGATCTCTGTCACGCCCGAAGCCACCAGAAGGATCGTGAAAGCCGTCGTCTGGCCCGATTACGGGCTCGACTGGCCGAGGCACCGGTGATTTTCCTGCAGGGTGAGACCGGCACCGGCAAAAGTTATTTCGCCGCCACTTTGGCCAGGGCATGCGGCCCGGCCCGGGTGGTCTCCCTGGGGCCGTCGGACACTGAGCAGACCCTGATGCAACGCTGGCAGTGGCAGCAACAACCGGACAGCAATGACCGCTATATGGTTCAGCAGGAGCAGGCGCTGATGGCCTGGGCCAACACCCCGGGAGTTGAGCAGGAATATGTCACACTGGTGCTGGACGAAGCCAACCTGGCCAGGACCGGACTGTTGGCAGCACTGAACGGATTATGGGAGCCAACCCCCTGTGTCTATGTCAGTGGTCACCCGGTCACCGTCAGCCCCAACCACCGGGTGATTCTCACCGGCAACCCGGATCATTACACCGGACGACAGCTCGACCCCACCCTGAAAGCACTGATGCCCGCAGTTTACTACCCGCCCCTGAACCGGGCTTTTCTGCGCGACCGGGTGGTGGCTCCTGCCCTGCTGACCCTGCTGCAGCGGCATCTGCCCGAAAGCCGGGCAGAGGCACTGGCACAGCAGGGCACCGACAGCGTCATGGCCCTCTGGCAGTATTACCCGGAGCTGCTGCCAGTCCACGGGTTTACCCCACGGGACCTGACGGATATTTGCGCCTGGGTGGGCTGGTATCTGGACCAGAGCCAGCCGGAAACCCCCGGGCCGGTGACCCTTGCCCAGCTGAACGGGTTGATCCTGCAGGGTTTCCGGGATGTGCTTGACCCGGCCATCAGCGCAATACGCCAGGATGCCCGAACCGCCCTGGCGATCTGGTTTGCCAGTCAATACCCGGTGAACAACACCCTGACTGAACTGGTCAGGGATAAAACCCTGAAGGACATCAACCAGACATTTGCCAGGACAGCGGCCAGGCTCAAACCCGAATTTGATACATCCGGGGCCGCCGTCAGCAACCTGGTGCATTGCCTGGGGCAGGATCTGAGCCGTTGCCAGCAGGCTAACCAGCACCAACGGCAACACGGTGGACGTCAGGCCACCCTGATTGAGGGACCGGCCGGCCGGGGTAAGGATGTCACCCTGCAACTGTTGATCAACAGTTACCGAGAGCAGCTGGGCGCGGAAACCCTGCCGGAAGTCCGCATCCTGAACGCCTGCGATTGCACCTGGGACATCCTGTGCAAGGCCATCAGGCAGGCAAAAATCCGCGGAGAGATCGTGGTCATTGCCGAACTCAACCGGATCGACAGCCAACACCTGGAAGGGGAGCTGAATGATATTCTGGCCGGTGATGCCCATCCGGGCTTCCATCTGTTCGCCACCATTAATCCGCCGCACTACGGTGGTCGCAAAGCCCTGTCACCGGCACTGGCAGGGCGGTTCCGTTACCTGCCGATTCGCCAGTACAGTCCGGCGGAACTGCAGGCGATTGCCGGTAAAGTGCTGCCGCAGACCAGGACAGCGGTTGCCGCGTCCCTTACCTGGTGGCACTGTCAACTGCGGTCACACCTGGCGCAGCATCAGTTGCCGTTGCAACCTGCCAGCCTGGATCTGCAGCGACTGGCCCGGGCCGTGGCCGACGGTGGCGACTTCAGCGACCGGGCGATCAAGGAACTGTTCAGCCAGCACTACCGGCTCTATCTGCTGGCGGCAAAAACGACACTGGAGGCGTTGTCGGACCAGCCGGTGGCAACAGGGTATAAAGGTACCATTGAGCCTCAACTGTGCACCTGGCTCAATACCACCCTCACCGACCTGGAACGCCCCTGGCTGATTCGCCGTGGTGCATGCACCCTGCTGCGGGAAGATCGCCATGAGATTACGGTCAACAGTGATCTGGACGAACCCCGGGCCCGACAGGCGATCATCACCCTGCTGGCCCGGGCGCACTGGCAAGCGTCCGGCCTGTCGCCGGAACCGGATATTACCGGCAATGCCCTGACCCAGGCCTTTTACCGGTACTGGCAACAACAGTGGTTTAACCACCGCTTCGGGCACACCGGCATGGCCCCGGACACCGCATTTCCACTGACGGCCGCTCAGCAACAAGCCATGACGGGAACAGCGCAGCAATATCTGCCGCAAGCGGACCAGTTGATTGACCGTTGCGGTGTGCAGCCGGTTCATCTGTGGCCCGCTTTGTGGAAAGAGCTGGAACAACTGCTGACTCATCCTGTCAGGCCGTTATCGGATCAGGTCAGGCCACAGGCAGTTTTGGCCACTGGAAACACCGGAAATGTCACCGAAGACACACAGCCAGTTGGCGGTTCCGGAACCTCCAGCGCAGCCTCAAACTCGGACAATGCTGTCGAAGCCCTATACCAATCAGCCAGCAGCAGTGAAGCCGGGTCCAGCAAACAGTCCATATTTTCAGGCATAGTGGAACTCTTTACCGGTCAACGCAAGAGAAAACGCAGAGACAATTTATTGTTCGAATTTTTGCAAGCCTCACAAAAGAAGTTGTGCTTAGATACCGATTTTGAATCCCAAAACAAGCCAGACGAGGTTGTTGGCAGATACTTTATTGACAGCAAATGCCATCCGGCAAAGTATCGATTCCGTTGCCTGGATGTCATCGTGGCTGCTGACGGTGGCATCGTTATTGATGATTTGCCCCCAGAGCCGGTTGAGGTCACATTACCCAACCATCCGACCGGTTGGGAAAATAGAATACCTGCTGCTAACCAAAGCCGTGCACACATTAGTCTGAAAGCGGTCAATGGCCTGTTCAGGTTACCGGGTCTAAGTCCCCATGAAGACATTATCGGTATGGTTATTCAGCCCGGTCTGCCATTTCGTCTGACCAGAGACGACTATTGCGGCTTGCACAGCGTGGTGGTACCTGCTGCCAAACGCAACGAAACCATAGCCTTTACTTACCTGGTTCAACAACAGCCGGATAGCAGTCATCCATCGTTCACTGGTGACCACCGTGTGAAAGACTGGACGCGTCGTCCGGAAACAAGCTGTTCAGCAGAAATAAAAACAGGTATTAAGGACCTGTTTGAGCACATGCATAAAGTTCCGGAAGGGCTGTGTAAAGATCTGCTCGCTATTCAAAAGGCAGAGTCTCCCCGGCAACGCATTGAGGCAATTGCCCATTATTGTCAACAGTTTACCGGTAAGGGAAAACCGGACCCGGGCACTCACTTTTTCTCGTATCTTTTGCACAATCGGCAAGGGGCTTGCGCGCATCGCTCCGCGATATTTGTAGCACTTTGCCGCTATTACGGCATTGCCTCCCGATTGGTGGGCAATGCCATCCATACATTTCCCGAGTACTCCCTGGATGACGGTGGCAATTGGCAGTCGAGGCTGGGTCTCGGTGGTGCCCCTGCCCGGTTGGATGTATTGGAACCCGATGTGCAACCGACGCAAAAGGCAGCACCACAGAGTTCTCAATCCCAAACAACGCCTGGCCTTTTCGATCAGGCTACAGAACAACAAAAACGCCGGGGCAGTGAACTCATCGTTACAGGGAAGCCTGGCAAGACCGTTGACTTTGTTAGTCCGCTGCCAACAATCGATCTGAATATCGTTGGACAAATCCGTGCCCTGTGCCGTCAGGGTTTAACCGGGCTGCTCCAAGGTGATGCTTTACTGGAAAAGATGGATCGGAAGATTTCGCAACTGGGTAATGACAAAGAACTCCTTCCGGACTTAAGGAACGGCGAAAGGTGTTTATATGAGGAAAAAGAAACAACTCTCAAAGCTATCTTGCTCTCCAGCTTGCGCAACGAAAGCAAGAAAATAGCAGATGGTCAAATTATAAATCAACTTATGGATATCAAAAAACTGTTTATGCATTGTAATTTTGACATTAATAAATGGCTTGAAATTTTAAGCGATGCAATACGGTTAAACGCTGATTTCTCTGAGCCTTCGACTATCAATATTGTCCGGGAGGCTTTGGCATCCGGTTTACTGGACCCGGACACACTCAATTACCGCTACAAGAATAAAATATTTTGGGGGGGTAGCGGCGCTATCCAGTTTCTGAGCAGACATCGCGAATTAATAAATTACCTGGAAGGCTTTGATGAACTGAAGCCTCTTGCCATCGATGCCCGGAAAAAATGGTACACACATCTTTTTGGATATGAAAAAACGGGCAAGCGGAATTACCAGGAAATACTTGAGGCCTTGGCAGAACCCATTTTCATTACCCACGATCACGGTGGAAATTCGCCTTCCCTTCAGTCCGGGATTGCAGGCCGATCCCTGAATGATTCCTGGACCAATGATCCGACAGGAATTCCGGATATTGGACGTATGTTGGCACACAAGGCCGCCTTTCCCATGATGCGGGCTGGAAAAAACCATCAGCGCCCAGTGATTATGATAGGTCAACCAAAGTGGAAGCTAACTAACCTTCCTGATATGGTCAACGCCATTTTGCCACGGATATCTCGGGATAGCCCGGAGTTTGCCGTGCTGAGAAAGAAAGAGGCGACATTTGAGCTTGATGGCGCTCAGAAAAGTAAAATCTTTTACATGGTAGATAAACCTGATCGACTAGCGACCCTAGACGGATTACAGTTTAGGAAAATATTCATAGGTTCTATGCCTATTCAGTCATATCTTGAATTACCTTTGAAAGTAAAAGTAATAATGCACAGAGGCTATAGGGACTGGGAACTTGTTCACTTGCAAATCTCAAGAGAAGAGAAACGGAAGCTGGAAAATTTGGAAAAGCATTGTGAGGAATCTATCAAGCAAGCATTTTTTCAATATCTATTTCACAAGACCCACATCAACGGTGGGAGCCTGACCTTCTGCTGGGAAGGGAGGGAAAGTAAATATGGCTATGATCGAATTGCGCATGACCAATTAAGGCAGGGTGCCCGTAAAATATCCTCTGCGAAGGAACTGATTGGCATGACAAACGTCACATGTCCTACATATGTTAGACTATCTCATTTTGACCGCTCCAGTTTACAGCAGGCGCTGAATATCAGTGATGCTCTGGTGCTGACATCCGCTGAGCTGACAACCATTGCCCGGGAGTTTTGCTCTTCGGTGGACCCGGATTCTCTGGCTGCACAACTGAGCAAGGAATTGTCCCGAAATAATTTCGATATTTTGAACTCGATCTCCGTTCATCCTGAGTGCTGAGCTTGTCGAAGTATCGAAGGGTGATTGGCACAATACATGAGGCCGGAGTTCACGCCCTTCGACAGGCTCAGGACGAACGTAGTTTTGAAACTCTGAAATGTGCATATTATTTCGGGACAATTCCCAAGGCAGAAATCCGGTAAAATCGTGGCAATTTATCCAAATCAACAGAAAGCTCCCGGTAAACTCTCATGATTCCGGGCTTAAACAGGTTGTTTCACATCCTGCAGACCCCGGTATGCATTCCCACACAGAGCCCTATCTCTTAGTCACATCTCCACACCTCTTGTCATTCGGTAGGTGTGGAGACGATCCTGCAGTTTTGCCCAGCCATCCCAAATAGCCAGCCATCCCGGTATCCCTGTACGCTTTGAATTGCACCAGCCACCCACCTTGGCTATGGTATGCAGCAACCACGTCAACGGTGGTACTTTTTTAGGTAAAGGCTTTCCTTCATAAAAGGTCAGCCAAAGTACTTTCCACTCCTCATCGCTGACTACCCGATTGGCCGGTGTCTTTTCATTCCAGGCTTTGTCGTCCTTTTGTTTTCGC
>NZ_JAGHQV010000460.1:0-586 GCF_017744175.1 Thalassotalea sp. G20_0
CCAGGCGAGTCAACAGGTCATCCATGTGCTTTTCAAGCACGTTATTTTTATTGGCATTAGAGTCTAGAGCCAACCTGGCACAGCATACCATTACTGCCCAGAGAGACATCGATATCTCTTCCTGAGAAAACTGAAGGTTCTTTCTGGTTCGAGAGACAAGTGATTCGAACGTAGAGGTAGCCACGTTAAGCTCAACGAGTTCACCCAGTTTGGCCGTGGCCCATAGCAGGTTGGCAATACCCTGGGCACTGAATTGGTCCTTCTGTGCGTTAATGTGGAGCAACAACGCGGCCACAGCCTTGTTGAGCCCTGGTGTCCGTTCCTGCCCGTTGTCCACCAGTTTCGCCATGGCCCACAGCAGGCTGGTGATTTCCTGTGGGTTAAAGTTAGTTTTTTGTACGATCACACAGGTCAACAGGGCAGCCACCGCTTCGTTGAACTCTGGTGTCTGTTCGTCTCCGTTGTCCACCAGTTTTGCCATGGCCCACAGCAGGTTGGCAGTGTGCTGAGGAATAAACTGGTCTTTTTGTGCCTTCACGAGGGGAAACAGCGCGGCCACGGCGTCTTTAAGTTCTGGTGTTTGCTT
>NZ_JAGHQV010000461.1:0-585 GCF_017744175.1 Thalassotalea sp. G20_0
AATTGACGTCTGAGTTGTAGTGTCTGTTACTGAAGATGTTAATGATTGTCCTGTTTCTGCAGGTGTTGAGGTTTCTGTCGGTGATAAAGCCGCCGTTGAACTATCCGGAATACCGGAGGTTCCTTGTAGCTCCGGGCTACCAGACGTTGATTGTGCTTTTTCCTGAGTGACTGATTGTTGCGTTGTTGCCTGTTCGGCAGCCGTGCCTGTTGATGCTGACGTCAATGATGGAGAAGCAGCTGAGCTATCTCTGGAACCAGAAATAACTGTCTGCCTGGCTGTGTCGGGGGTTGATGTTGTCGTCTGGCCAGATTGCCTGGTCTGTGCAGCGGTTGAGATGGTTGTTGAGGTTGGAGACGCCGTTGCGTTGTCGGATCTACCAGAGGCGTCTTCTGTTGTGGTGGTATCAGATGTTGATGATGTATTTTCTTGGTTTGTCGTTTGATATATAGCTTTTGTCGTCTGAGTTTTAGTGCCTGTTGCTGACGACGATGTTACTGATTGTCCTGTTTCAACAGGTGCTGAGGTTTCTGCCTGCGTTGAAGCAGCCGTTGAACTATCCGGAATACCGGAAGTTCCTTGTAG
>NZ_JAGHQV010000462.1:0-584 GCF_017744175.1 Thalassotalea sp. G20_0
GGATTGAAGTGTCGGTGTTTGCCGATGTGTTTGGCGAGTATCAACACCTGCTCCATAAAGACGCGGTGCTGGTGGTGGAAGGGGAAGTCACCTTTGATGATTACTCCGGTAGCCTGAAGGTCCGCTCGAAAAAAGTGATGAAAGTGGTGGATGCCCGCAGCCATTATGCCCGTCGCCTGGTTCTTGAGGTTTCCCATGAGCAGATTGATGGTCATTTCGAACGAAAACTGTCGTCCATGTTGGGCGGGCAGCCGGGGCGGCTTCCGGTCAGGATTGATTACCATCGGGACGATGCCCGGGCCAGCCTGATGCTCGGCGAGCAGTGGCTGGTCAGCCCCAGTGATGAGCTGGTGCTGGAACTCAGGCAGTGGCTTGGCAAAAATGCTGCTAACGTTGAGTATGCCTGAGGTAGAGCTTATGTAATTGAGGTATGAAACGGGCGCTTTGAGTCTTGTGCAGTTTCCCTTTTTCGGGAATAAGTCAAACTGGATGGAATAGTAAAATCATCTTTCATGGAACTTTCATTGGAATATGAGGTCTGACTTTTCGACCAGGTTAATTCATCTGTTTTCCTGGTCACAGAC
>NZ_JAGHQV010000463.1:0-583 GCF_017744175.1 Thalassotalea sp. G20_0
GAACCCGGCTCGAAAGACGCACCCCTTCAACAGCCATCCCCAGCCCGCTATCAAGGGAGTCAGGGAACCAGAGGACTGCTTGCACTTGGTACGCTGGCCAGCTCTTTTCACTATGCCAATTCGGATGTCATTGCCGAGGGTTCACAAGCCATAAAGATTAACGATACCCAAACCCTGGGCAAGATTGGTCGGGATCCCGGCTATCCACTGAACGGTACATACCAACAGACGGCGGATATTGTTGCCACTCAAGACTATCAATCCATTGGCAATGATACCCACCCATTCACCGGGAAGTACGATGGGCAGTGCCGTACCATCAGAGACCTGCCTGACTGCTTTGTTGGCACTCTGAAAGGCAGCATCAGTGACCTTCACTTGACTGGTGCCAATATAATAAATTCCACGAAGGTGACTGGGGTAGCAGCCTGTGTTGTTGATGTTAATGGCACAGTTATTGGTGTCCGGGTCGAAAATGCTCGTATTTCCACTTGGGGTTACAGAGCTTACGCGGGCATTGGGGGAGGGGAGGTTAGAGGAACGGTTGCCAACACCACGGCGGTGAACAGCACGGTTGAAACCT
>NZ_JAGHQV010000464.1:0-582 GCF_017744175.1 Thalassotalea sp. G20_0
ATACTGGCGCAGTTAGAGCATTGGCAACAATATGCGCGACCGCAGGTCCGTAAATTGATTACCTCCTTGAATGAGCACCAACTTCTTACGTCAGGTTGGCCTGCGCCATGGGGCAACAACGACATTAGCCAACAATTGTATCTTCACTATTGTATTGCACAGCAACCCATTGGTGGATTGGGTCTGTGTTTGGCATCTCACCTTGATATTGGGGGGCGACTCCTTCAGCGATATGGCACAAATCAGCAGCAAGTGGCATGGCTACCTAAAGCATTGACTGGCGAATGTCTGCTGGCGCTCGCTATGACTGAGCGCAACGCTGGAAGCGATCTTCAAGGCATTGAAACCTTTGCTCAAAAAACGGAATCAGGGTGGAGTCTGACAGGGCACAAGGCAAGTATTACCAATGGTGCAGATGCTGATTTAGCGATAGTGCTGGCGCGAATTCAAGCTGGGCGCTCACCTTTATCCTATGCGCTGTTTTTAGTCCCTCTAAATAGCCCAGGTGTAGACCGACATGATCACTATGACTTATTGGGGTATGAGGGATGCTTGGGTGGGTTCGATCTCAACAATGTTGAG
>NZ_JAGHQV010000465.1:0-580 GCF_017744175.1 Thalassotalea sp. G20_0
AGAAGCGGTGCTGGTATAAGTTGGAAATACACAACTTCAGGTAACGATTACAAACAACCAGACGTTCATGCCAGTGCTTCAGGGAGTGGGCAATACAGGCATGGCACAGTCAGAAAGGTGAATGTGCTACCGTCCTATATCCAGAAGCGTAATGAATGTCACCCTGCTTCTGACGTCTGCTCTGCTAACCATCCACCAGGACATTCAATAAAACCTGTTCATGGTTTTAATGCTCTCATCACACAAGAAAAAATGGATTGGCTGGCGGAGGTATCTGCTCGTTATGGTGACCTCTATGATGGTAGAAATCATAGTCAATTTGCCTGTTCAATCAAATGGTACACATCAGGGTCAAAGCGACCATTAAATCATAGTGAACAACGCCAACTGATACCATTGTTGCACGATTTTAAAGTGGCACCTGGGTGGACCTGGCGAAGCCTGACGACAACACTTCATTCATTTACTTCAGCGGGTGCTTTGACCCCTCATAGATACATGAATGCGGGGTATAGGGAAGCTCAAGCCGCTTTACTGTCAACTTTACTTGATGCATTAATCCTTAAGTGCAACCAAAAAA
>NZ_JAGHQV010000466.1:0-579 GCF_017744175.1 Thalassotalea sp. G20_0
TTGACATTTGGGAATCGGATTCTGATTTATTGTCGCCGGATTTTGATTTATTTGCGACCGGGTCAGAACGGGTCAACAACAACCATGACTGGCTTGAAGAGTTCCTGCAAGGATAAACCAGTTGTCACAGCAATTCCCGACGCCTCTTTTATTCGGGAACCTGCCGATGTGATGACTGCTGCATTAAAAACGAGGGCAAGAAAAATCAAACCTTTTACCACAATACTATAGGCGGCTGTATCATCCATTCGCCCAGAAAAACCGTCATTCCTTTAGCGCCGGAAGCGATTTGCCGACAGGATGGTTCCACAAAAAATGATTGTGAAAAAGCAGCAATAAGACGTTTTCTGGCGCAGACAAAACACGATCATCCACGCCTGAAACTGGTGATTCTGCTACCGGTTGCCTGGAACTTTACCGGGCTGACAAGGTCGTACTCTATCGTTGTCACCCCCAAACGATTCTCCAATTGGAAACAGGGAGGACCTCCAAACAAACCATGCAGTCACCTTTCACCTCAGCAACCGCAGATACTGTATCCCGGTTAACATCCACTGAAGCTGGAAGAGACGAGCCGTC
>NZ_JAGHQV010000467.1:0-577 GCF_017744175.1 Thalassotalea sp. G20_0
ATGGAAACCGGCAGTTCTACATCGGTCTTGATGGTGGCCAGCTGCCGGGATAACAATACAATGTCCTTGTGCTCGGTGAACTTCTCAGCGAAGTTTTTGCTCCCCCGAAAACCAAGCGCAGCCACTTCATCCAGCCGCCCGGCAATCTCATCGATACTGCCGATGCCATTGAGCAGAGCCAATGCTGTTTTCTGACCAACACCCGGCATACCCGGGATGTTATCGCTGCTATCGCCCATCAATGCCAGATAGTCAATAATCAGGTTGGCAGGAATACCAAACTTACTTTCAACACCCTGTTGATCGGTATACGCATCATTCATGGTATCAATCAGCGACACATGCTCAGTCACCAGCTGGGCAATATCCTTATCACCCGTGGAAATGATGGTGTTGATCTTTTTCTCGGTTGCCTGTCTGGCCAGCGTACCAATCACATCATCCGCCTCAACACCTTCAATCATTAACAGAGGCAGGCCAAGCGCACGAACAATGTGATGTATGGGTTCTATTTGTGAACGCAAGTCGTCCGGCATTGGTTTCCGGGTGGCTTTGTACTCGCTGTACAGGTCATGGC
>NZ_JAGHQV010000468.1:0-576 GCF_017744175.1 Thalassotalea sp. G20_0
GGATATCTTCGTACGGGTGTTCATCATTAACGCCCGTCCCCCATAAACAGTACAATTCGCGGATAACGGCTTCGTCAATACTGGCAACTGCGCCTGGTGCAGTCTCTGTTTCTGCTGGCAACAGTGCTGTTCAATGGCTTTCTGAAGCGCATGCCCCATGGCAAGGTTGCGCAGGGCAAACGGAGCACTGCTTAATAAGGCTTTCTGCAAAAATATGCTGCTGGAAAACTTTAGCTCATCATAAGGTCGCTGCTCCAGCGGTTCCAGCAAAATGTATCGATGCATTATCGGCTTGCCCTGCTGTCGGCAGGACAATGGCATACAGGTATCCCCGCTGGCTACCATTGCCTGGCGAATGTCCTGTGGGAGATATTGAGGGGCAACGGCCAGCAATAAATCATAAGGTAGCTGGTGGCGAAGGGGTTCAGGCACATGCTTTATGGTTTCTGAATTTGGCTCGACAGCCTCAAGGGCCAAACAACAGACGTCCATGGTTCTTAACGGAGCTGGAATTTTTTCCAGGGAGTATAAGCCACTGCAGGCCGCCAGGAACAGAAGATCGGGATGATCCTGAAA
>NZ_JAGHQV010000469.1:0-575 GCF_017744175.1 Thalassotalea sp. G20_0
ATTAAAAAGACCACTGCCGGGGAGTCTGGCAGAGATGTAACGGGCGGCATCAAAGGCTGCCATATTAAGGCGCTGGTAGCTATAGTACATACGGCCAAACTCAACTGTAGCCAGTAGCAATGTCATCAGAAAAGGCAATACCATTGCAAATTCCACGGCGGCCATGCCCTTTTGCTTAAGAGAGTAAAATCTCCCCGCAGACTGTTGTATGAAAATCACTGACCAACCCCACTGTATAAGACAACGTCAAAAGCCCCGGTGACCTTGTCACTCAGCGTGGAAGCTGGGCATGGAATATGCTGAGCGAGAAACTCAGTACGATATTCAAGGTCAATATTAAACAGGCCGGATTCTTCATCCACATCATCCAGAAAGACTCTGGCGGGCTCCAACATAAAAAAACAGGCAAACTGCTTTCTGGAAAGATCATTGACACCGCAGGTTGGAGCAACGGGCATTTTCAAGACACGGCGGTTGGTTTCACAGCGGCTGGCACCACAAGAGCCTGTGCCATTGTTCAGGTCATTCAGATAGTCGGAATAAACGTAGGGATAGTTCGAAGCCTGCTCTATTTC
>NZ_JAGHQV010000046.1:0-40616 GCF_017744175.1 Thalassotalea sp. G20_0
TCATCAAATACAACAAACCATTAAAGCCAGTGGTTTGGTCATCTCTGGAACACTATGCCCGCAACGGCCAGCTAACCACCAGTTTATGTAAGGCGCTCAGCCCGGTTATCCGAAATGATAATGATGGCGTTGTTCCTGAGCTCGTTAAAAATGCAGTGGCTGAAAAGTTGGTACAGATTGAGGCAACAAAAACACCCGTAGTAACAGCCATCACTCTGCAACAACCTTCTGCAAGCACGACACCCCCTTGGGGTCAGGATTCCACCAGGAGCATTCAAGGGCCGAAATTTACCTTTGAAGCGGCAATGGAAGAGCTGGATCGTTTTCCGATATTGGGAAATAGAGAACTTGAACTATTGGAACCCTATCGGAAAGAGATGATACTTCCGCAGTTAATGAGTGTTCTCCAAAAGATCAACCATTATGATGTGGATCAGCAGACACAAAACGCCTGGTATTCAGCCTTGGAATGCAGAAAAAAAGACCCTCTTGGGCTGAACGAAATTGACATTGACATTTGGGAATCGGATTCTGATTTATTGTCGCTGGATTTTGATTTATTTGCGACCGAGTCAGAACGGGTCAACAACAACCCAGCTATTCCCGCTGAATATACGCCTTTGAGCGTATAATAAATCTCAAGCACACTATGTTCACAGTACACAAAAAGCAGCCTCCACTCTTGGTGGCTATTTGATGATCAAAAAAACTGAACCCTGAAGTCAGACTACCACTCAATTGTTCTATGAGCTGTCGTAAGGTACTACTCCCGCAACAGCCCGGTTGATAATTGCATCAAAGAACCCTTCCCAGCTAATGATCAACCAGGTCTGGAAATAGCCTTTCATCAACTCCCAGAGATGCGTCATTACCCCTCTCGTTCGCTCCTTCAAAGCTTTTTGGAACTCAGGACTGCCCAACTGTTGCAGTTGATCAAGCAGAAAAGCCAGTACCGTCAGGTAAGCGAGGTTGGTGGCCAGGTGTTGCTTACCGTGACCGTAGTTGTGCTCAAGGTGGTAGTCTTGCTTCTTCAGGGTGTTGAACGTCTGATTTTCAATGTGCCATCGGCATCGGCCTCCTTTCATCAGGGCTTCAATGGTCTTTTCGGTTACAGGGATATCAGTCACCCAGCTCCAGGTATGGCGGTCACCTTATTTTGTCCGTTTCAACAAAATCCAGTACATTGACTTTCTCGTCGGGGTTGGACTTGTTAAGAGGAACATCGTTGGCAAAACGATACCAGTGTTTAACGCCAGTCTCCGGGTCAGTTTTGACAAAGCGCGCTACTTTCTCCTGCTTGTCCAGCTCATCCATAGCCTCAATCAGCGGCCCATGATTGCCATCCTTGGCAATGATGATGTAATGCCAACCGTAGCTCTTGATTAGACGAATGGTCGGTCCATCAGCATACAGGCCATCCAGCAAAATGATCAGCTTTAAATAAGGGTGATCTTTTTTTACATTAGCGAGAAAACGCTTGATTGCACTCTTCTCGCTGTCATTTTTGGTGCAACCATCCTGTCGTACAATGGCCTCGGGAGCCAGTGGTATCACCACTTTCTGGTCCGGATGAACAATACAGTCCCCCATCAGCTGATGATAAAAAGCTTCACCGGCTTTGCCCTGGTTCTTTGTGCAGCAGTCGTCACAGCTCAGTTTGCCGGAGAAAAAGATTTGCGTACCATCAATGGCCAACAGGTAGTGGTTTTTCAAGCGGCCAATGGGAAACTCAAACTTTTGCAGGTACCCGGAACGCTGAACACGTGCAAAGAGTTTTTTGAAAGACTTCTGGAGCCAGTGCGGTGAAACAGGGTCCATTACCTCCCGCATTCGGGTGTCACAGGGCACCCGGCCATCAATGACATCAAACAGGGTTTCCAGGTTGTGGACCCGGACGGGGTCAGCCCGCTCGCTATCGAAGCGGAGCATGGAAGGCATTTTCACCTGCATCATGGCAAAAGCGGATTTGGGAAAATTGCCAAAAGGGATGCCATTCTTGCACTGATTGGGTCGATGATCAGGAATTTCGTCCAGACAGTCAGTAACCAGTTTGATCAGACGGCTGGCGGTCAGGTGTGAGCAATTTTTTTGAACGGGCTTGGCCCTTGGAGGCTGACCGAGAATAGCGCCCGTAGCGAGGATGGCAGAAAATTGACGCACGGATTCCATAGCCATGATTCCAACCCGTCCCGGAAAAATCACGTTGCCCGCGATTGAATACACCTGGTTTGATACAGCAAGTGGTGAGACTAAAACCTCCAGACTGCCTGCAACAGAGATAGATGTAGCCGCCGATCCAAACGCTAATGCCTTAACCGTGGCCTCCCAGACCACATTGCCAACAGACAAGCCTGCTGAATGCCCGGAACCTGCCAGAGTCAGCGATGCAACATCGCAGGAATCTCCCGGCATCTGGCAGACACCTGTCTTCTGGCAGTGGTTAACCGCTTTTTTTGCACTGTTATGGCTGATGACCCTGGCATTCTGGCGGTTCAAATCCAGTGCCGCAACAAAGTCAGATCAACCAATCATTAACATGGGTGGACGTCATCGATCCGGGAAACACGCCTCTGAAGCAGAAGCATTCCGCCAACTGGAAGCAGCCTGCCTGCAGAACGATGTTCGGTTGACGCTGAGCGAATTGAAAAACTGGGGTCGCATATATCTTAACAACAATCTTACCAACAACCTTAACAACAAGAACCTGACATCATTGACCGACTGTCTCAATCAGCTTGGTTCAGAGGAACTGAGCGTGATCTGCTATCAACTGTCAGCCAGCCTTTATCAAACTCAGGCAGGAGGGGCTGCTATAGCTGCTAAAGAAGAGCAGTTGACCACATTGCTGGAAGTGTGCAGAAAGCTCAGAGGCAGAAAGTCTGTTCGGAAAAGAGATCAGCTGCCAGGTCAGCTTTATCCAGAATAGATCAGCTGAATTTGACGGGAGCTTCCGGGAGGCTGACCGGGAATAGCACCCGTCCAGGCACCCCAGTAGCGAAGATGGCAGAAAATTTCCGACTTTTTATCCTCAATTTTCTGCCATCCTCGCTACGGGCGCTATTCTCGGTCAACCTCCTGGTCAGACAAGTCATTTTCTGGCCGACAGCGTGCTGTTTTCTGCTTGTCATAGGAATTCTGCTAATTTCTCATCCCACTTTCACCACCAAAATGACGTAATCATCTGATTTTGAACCATATATTCTATTCGAATATATGGTTGGCACTATTTTTAATTGTTTAAAATCAAAATGTTACCAAGGGGTGGTGAAGGTCGGTCTCATTGTCAGTTTGAACTTTTTTCAATTTCCCCTATCTAAATATACTATCGTACAGCATCTTTCAGCACTTAATATGTTTATCGTGACGATTAAGCCCTGCATATCAATGTAATTAGCGATTCACTACATATCAAATGCTTTCGGATGGAACCACGAAGAACACAAAGAGCACTAAGGAAAAGAAAATCACTTCTTTGCCGTGAAAAATATTTTGCGTAACCATTTTTCATTCCTGAGGGTGGCGCAAAATATTTTCACGCGCCGTGGGCATTTGCTCTTCGTGACCTTCGTGGTTCGATCTTTAACTTACCCAAGTGGGGGAGTAGGCGTTTAATGTCTACCCTAAGAGGGCGGTCTATACTCGGACAGCCTCCTACTAAAACCAGCACCTTTCAAGGTGTATTTACACAAAATGGCTGTTACGCCAAACAGGAGACTAAAAACCATGACATTACCTACATCAACTTCGTTTAATACCAGGTCTGTTGTGACCCAGACTAGGCCGGATTTAGAATGCCCCCCTGGAACATCGGCAGCCGAACAACAAGGCCAAATGGCAGGTTACAAAAAAGTAGCAAAAACTAAAACGCCATCATTCAGAGCTTTACCCAAGGAAATGGATGGTTTATCCCTAACTTCGTGTACCGGGCAGTTAAGAGAGAGGCAGGTTGCCAGCAAAAGTGACCAAACCAGGGCATCCAGCTTGGCCAAGGCAGACACAAAGCCAATAATAAACAGCAAGGACTATCTCCACGAATTGAGTGTTAAAGCAGGCAATCCCATGCTGAAGAGCACCACAGTGGAGTGTGCACTCAAATACATAGACACAGAGAGCGAACTTCCTCCATTGTCGAAAGCATTGACCTTACTGAACCTGCCCTGTATGAAAAAGGGTTGGTCGGGCGATGACCAGGCTGTTGAGAACAATCCAATCGATCTGACAAAATTATTGAGGTTTGCTACCTCTCCCACATTTAAAGACCAAGGCATAGAGAACGCCATTCTTGGAGCGAAAGACCATTTCCTTAAAATCGAAAATTATTTTAATAAGGTTTTCTCTAACAGATAAAAACCAGGGCATTGTGAGAGCCGCTAATGAAGCGAAAATCCATTTCCCTGGACTCACAACCAATTGAACCTTCTGATCAACAGTTTCTGGCAGTGCAACATATTGGCTGCCAGATTCTGGTAATGCACAAAGCCATTGTCTTCCCGGAACAGATATTTGCTGATATTTTGCCTTACACAGTATTCTCTGCTTAACCGTCTAATAATAAATTGCAATCAGGTATATTTAACAAAAGCCGTCACTCCAGCCTGACCAACTGAAACTGATGGGTGAAAGTCTCATATTGATCACGTCCACAGGCCTTGAGCTACAGCAAACAGACGTAACACCAAATTTTTTTCAACCTGAATGGAGAGCAGCCAAACACAGCTATGATTCTAACAGCAAAGAAAGAGTCAACTGTGAGAGGCCGCTCCGATGGAAGTATGTCAGTCACTGACCAATGTCGCCAATGATTCCTGTCCTGCAATTGACCAACTGCAGCAAAAACTGACTCTCCTTCGTCAGTCCAATAATCCCATCCAGCATTTTGAGGATCATGAAAACGAAATTCACTCCCTCTTTGTTCAGGCAGAGCGAGAAATACTGGCAGAAGAACTACAAAAATTAGACACCAATGAAGCCTCTATCGAAGTGAATGGGGTCGTGCATCACCAAGCATTACGCAGCTATCAAACCTACCAGTCAGCAGCAGGACCTGTCCGGGTATTGCGCAGCCTCTACCGCAATGCCGGGGATAAGTGCATTGCCCCTTTAGAGCTCAAGGCTGGCGTTGTAGAAGGCTACTGGTTACCAAAGGCTGCGAAGCAAGCAGCATGGATGGTTGCCCAGTTGCCGCCCGCGGACGTAAAAAGCTTACTTGATCTTATAGGGAATATGTCACCCTCAACCAGCTCTCTGGCACGTCTTCCTAAAAAACTCAACGAACAATGGGAGCAACGCCTTGACCCTTTCGAGACCCTTCTCGCGGAGAATCTCACAGTACCACCTAACGCGGTGACGGTAGCTGCTTCCCTTGACGGTGTGATGCTACCAATGAAAGACGGCAAGCGTCAGGAGAAACGTGAAAAGATTGTCGCTGATGGCAAACGCCCCCGTGGGCCAGCAGGTTGTCAGGAGGCCAGTTGTGGAACACTGTCGTTTTATGATGACCAGGGAGATCGCCTCTCTACGATCAGGATGGGACGAATGCCTGAAAGTAAGAAAGCGACATTGAAAAAATCCCTTTCAAACCTTTTGGATAAGGTGCTTCAGCAAAAGCCGAATCTGACTCTGGTCAAAGTGGCAGATGGAGCCCGGGACAATTGGACATACTTCACCAAAGAACTACCGGAGGGAGGAGAAATTGTTGATTATTACCATGCGGCAGAACACCTGAAGAAGGCATTTGACCTTGCTTACGGTGAAATAGCGCGAAGTCCAAAGAGAAGTTCAGCACCTACCGACATATCCTGAAGGAGGAGCCGGTCGGGGTTGAAAAAATAATCAAGGCACTGGCTTACCAGCATAGCAAGCATCCCCGCCGATCGAAATTAAAGACAGAGTTAAAGTACTTCAGAAAAAACCGGTTACGGATGAATCATGCAGTACACCTGTCGTACAACCTGCCCATAGGCTCAGGGGTCATTGAAGCGTCCTGTAAAACGCTGGTTACACAACGAATGAAGTGCTCGGGAATGCGTTGGCGGTGCCCTGGGAGGCAAGGAATCCTGACACTCAGGTCACTAATTCAAAGTGGTTGGTTCGACTGTGGCTGGATGCTGCTATCGGTAACGTACCGGGCCAAGGTAAATATGGTCAGTGATAATGTGATTCCATTTTCATCAGGGAAGGATGATCTCGAACGTTAGTACTCATCAATATGAGACTTTCACCCAAACCGATCACAGTTAAAATGGAAAATTTTTCTATAATACAGTTTAAAAAAATCGGGATAAATTAATTAAGAGAACTTTTAGAATGCCATTGCCTCCTATGAACATTGATCAAAGGGTACATTATCCAGGGCTAAAAGTTTCAGGATTGCCTGTCACACCTGATGCCAAACGCGACGATGAGCAAAACCCGGTTCCATTAAATTGCGAAGCTTTGATACCCTGTAGCGCTAATCCATATCCTGTTCAAACTACAGATATTTCTGCAAGGGGCATCCTTCCCGTTTCACCAGTTCCAGTTCAATTTCTGGCTACAACCCAAATGACCGGTCAGCCGGTTGCTGCCGTATATTGTGGAAATCAGCCTGTCATTCCATTGCCGCAACAACAACCGATCAGTATGAACACACTGCCATGGCCAATAGAGCCAGACACTTACAATGCAGCATGCCATCCATTTCCCGGGCAGAATTTTATGTCAGTACCTTCTGATCAAATGCCAGGCTGGCCACTTTCCTGCCTGGTTGAGGGCCTTACGCATGATAAAGCGCTTCGCCAGGGATTTGAGAGCAAGACTGCTCCGCCTGAGGAAACCATGGTGAAAGTGGCTAGAGAAATAGCAATAATGACAAAGGTTAATCTGGATCCGGAAGCAAACGAGTTCGTGCCAAAAACACTGCAATGTTCCGAGGAGCAGGCATCCCGGAGAGATGACAGACAACCGGCAAACGCTTTTGCCATCAGCAATGAAAAAGCATGCCCATCCCAACAGCTGCACGCAAAGGATGAAGTACCGGTGGGAGCTATAAAACTCCCACAGGTTACAGGTCCGGAATCTAATGAGGCCGGTGCTGAGTTAATGCCTTCATCAGCCCCGGATGACGCGAATAGTCCCGGGACATATTTTTCAGTTCAACAAGTCCTGCAACTAGGGCACCCCGGTGCTGCCAGAAAAACTCCCTGGGCACTCAGGCTGCTTTACCTCGACTGCTTCGATTTTCATCAGAAAATGCGCACCGATAATACCTTTGATAAACAGGGGAACAGGATAAAGCTTTCCAGGAGCGAGTTAAAAAAACAACACAAGACACTACAAAACCAGCTGAGGGAAAATAACAGCACGGTAAAACTACCTCCGTTACATAAAATAAAAAAAATGCCATCGACTGATATACTTTTGACCAGACCAACAAGTTATGTAGATATTCACCCCCTGAGCAGTCAATTAAGCCGTACTGCAGCTTCATTAGACCCGGATAAGTTTATTAAGAGGGAACAAGTAAGAAACAGTCTGGCCGCACATTTGGCATTTTATAAGTGTTCTGGCAAAGAGATGAACCAGCTGAAAGAAATGGCCAAAACCAAAGAGGCAAGAGTGTACGTGGAAAAACTGGAAACAGATGATCTATGGAATCTGGATTTTACCAGCATGCACTATTATCCCTATTTTGACCAAAAGGTTGTTACACTCAAAGCCCCATTCATCAGGTCGGCAGAGACGATTTACTGTCATCCACGTTTGTCCAGTCAAGCGTTGTTACAACATGGAAAAAAACTTTTTGCTATCAGTGAAAAACAGCAAGCCATTAGTGAAAGCCATGATAAACAATTAGCAGACATTATCAATACCATCACGTCATTAGCAAAAACCCTGAGTATCAAGCTGAACCAGCAGGTGGATAACAATACGCCTGCCAAGGTGCCAGAAACTTTTTCCAGGCAGTGCATTCAGTGGCATATACAATTTACCTCTGATCTTTTTTACAAAATGATTAAATTGGGTGAGGAAAATACACAGGACATTGGAGATGCTATTGCCTACTCAATGGATGCTCTTCTTGTGAGTATTAACACACTGTCTGACTATTCTTCAAAATTTACCGAAGAGTTCATAATGCTTGCTGAGTCACTGTGCCTCTTGCTGCAAAGTCGCCCGCTTCAGCATTCACTGATGCAACAGGTAGCACAAGTACCCGGCAACGTTAAAAGTATTTGGCTTGAATCTATAGAGCAACTAGAAAGTACGACCCTGATGATTCTGGTAAAATCATTGCAGCACCCGGGGCTCTTAAACACCACCATGTGCCTCTTTAAAACGCTATCTGACCATGAAATATTTCGAACGGGACAAGCTGGCAATAACAAGATATCCATGATCCGATTAGCCAGAGTAGCAGCAGAGATTACTAATAATTTATTAACAACACTGACCAATAATTTCCTGGATGACCTTTCGACTCATAATCAATTTATACAACAGCTGAACAATTGCTGCTCGATACTCAATCAAGTGCATCAAAAAGTCATTAAGAAATCCAACCTTGTTCACACCGAATCACAAAATCTGGAAGCTTGTATAAAGACTCTCCATGAAGCATGTCAAATTCGACTCACTCAAATTGACAAGGTACGCCAGGATTATCTTAATGAATTTGAGAGTGAGAAAAACAGCAATCAAGAGATATTACGAGAAAATATGAAAAAAAGGGAGCGGGCGAAAAAGAAGCAGGAAATAAGAAACAAAAGAAAACAGCAGCTTCAACAGGAGATCACCAGAGTAAAATCTGAACCACAGGAGAAAGAACAACCGGAATCAGATCATGCAAAGCTGGTTAATAGCATGAGCAAGCGATTGCAACTGTTTAATAAAAATCTTGAGTACGGTGAAAACTATGTTAGCGAACTGACGACAGTCGATTCTGTATTTCCTGAAATACAACAATCCCCCGTATTGGCTGTCTGGGTTTATGGTGATCTTGCCTACAACCTATGCAATAAGTGTACGGATAAATTTAACCGGGCCACACTTTTTGTCGAGAAGTTCGACAAAATGAGAGCCTTCTGTGATGATGCTCTTAAGGAAGCTGCTCAACATCCATGGCGGTATGACGCCCAGTGGCTATATGATAGAAATCCAAATCAGCCAATCAGCATCAGCAGCATCAATTTCCTTACGCGGTTATCTGATCCAGAGAAGATTCAGGTCCTGATCAAACGTGCATTCACCAGCGCCTCCCTGTATCAGTCAGCCCTTGATCGAGGCAGAGATGCCGCCCATCAACTGACTCAGGATATGATGGTCGGCCTGGCTAGTGGGGAAAATGATCTGCAAATGTATCACCTGCAGCAAAGGGTAGCGTTTATCATTGAAGAAATGAACGATGTAAAGCAGTACCTGAAAGACCTGCAACCGGTGCCTGACATATCTAATCTTTTAGCAACAAGAAAGCAGCTTTTTAAAACACTTAAAACAAAAGAGGTTACCAGTGTGCCAGACGGTGGTAAAGCAGATCAGGGCAAAGAAGCAAAGGACGCCGTTTATAAAGCACTGCTGGAGAAATCAGAAAGTGAGTGGAAAGTTGACAGCTCAGTTTGTGATATGCGCAATTCTGCCGAACAGCAGCTTGAGCAAGTCATTAAAGGTTTTACAGAACTTAAAACACAGCTGGAAGTCGTGCAATAGTCTCTTTCAACTAAGCAATATCCGGGTTAATAGCTAATATTTATGATTGGCTGACGTAAATATCAAAAAAGAGGTAAGTGAGTCCGATAACCACAGGACGAATAGAGCCAGATATGCCGCATCCGAAAAAGGCAGGAAGGCCATAGCCAGGGCCAAGGCTAAATACCTGGCATCCAATAAAGGCAAAGAGACCATGGCCAGGTCCAGGGCTAAATACCGGGCATCCGATAAAGGCAAAAAGAACATAGCCAAATACATGGCATCCGATAAATACAAAGAGGCCAGCGCCAGAAGATGGGCCAAATTCGCCGCAACTGATAAAGGTAAGGCAGACCAGACCATAAGGTATACAAGGACAACAACCTATCGGTTGGCTATAAAACAAGGCTTGAGTGAAAAGTTGGCGAGGGAAAAAGCAGAGCTGGCAGCGGAGGCAAAAAAAGCAACATTCACATCAGTGTTTCCCGCTTTTAAGTCACCAGACTCAAGGAGTATTGCCAATCCATAAACGAAATGCATCTGCTGTCACTCCCTGTTCGTTATGTGAGTTTATTTACTCAACCAAATCTGAGAGATGGTTGGATTGGAATGCAAGCATGTTTCTCTAACCTTCAATTGCACATCAGAATTGGTGGCAAATGCTGACAGCACCATAGATCGGACGATATTGTTTGAAATCACCTCAGCCTGTGAATCATAATCATTGTATAAATCCACTTTTACCAAATCGCTTCGGCAACCATATGGACCAATAGTACGATCAACTTTGAAGTAAAAAGTTCTGCTTCCCTGGGCATGGGCACCAACACTGATTATCTTCAATCCAGTTTCCGTACCGGCCACAACAGTCATTGATAAGAGTGATAGCAATAGTCCAAGTATGCTAATGAATAGTCGCATTTTTTTCTCCTTTTCAGTCAACCTTCTGGCCGCTATTCAGTACCTGTGTAGTTGTCCCCATGATTTTACGTCCGAGTAAAATAGAAGGTCTGTATGGATGCAGTACCGCGGACAAGCCTGAAGGGTTATAGTCATCATCCGCAGGATTCTGGTGACCTGAGCCACCGGCATCGCCACAACTGTGATAACAGCAGGGGGTATGTATCCATACGTGGCTATTGCTATTGCCATCTCCTGCCACGATTGCCACGATTGCCAGGACAGTTACCGCAGCGACAGCTACACCGGAGAAGATCAATTCAGATCCATGTCTTGGCAGCTCATAGTACAGGCGTGAAATACAGTTGAAAGTCTCTCGGGCGGGTTTGATGGTATATTCCAGCAGGCTTTTGTGTGGTTTTCCACGGATCACATCTGTGGCAATTTTCCCAATACCATAGACAGCACCTCCGGTGGCAGCGAGCCCGGTAACAGCCACAGCGGTAACGTAATAGGCAGCAAAAACACCGCCATTTACCACCGTTGAGGCAATGCGAAATGGCATGACACAAGCCTTTCCAGCAGCTTTGCCGATACTTGACCATACGGAACGGCGACCGTTTCCCTCCATAGCAGGAGCAGGAAATTGGGTCTGACTGACACTCGTCGAAATTGGAGCGACACCTGGATAGCTCATAAAACCACCTCCTTGTTGATATAAAAATTAAGGTAATGCTTTATCAGACTCGGAATTTACAAAGGTATTCAATTTGATTGACTAACAAGACGGTTAGGAATAGTGTCATTCAGCCTGATTAAAATGCCTGGAAATAAATATAAAGCACCCTAAGCACCAGCTGGCGACAATAAAGACAACCAGCGCTGGGAATAACACACTCTGGAGAGTGATAGCCCGACTTGACTCTGGAAAAACCATAGCCCTCTACAGAAAGGGCTGGTAACCTGATGCCATGCTTACCCGGCAGAAGAACCACATGGCTGAGGGCCAGAAACTTGGCCACATGTTTTCGGGTTTCAGCTGGCAAATCAAGGCTCCAGAAACCCGCATCTGAATATTCTCCCGACGCTTTAGCCTGAGCAATGCTTTGTTTCACCCGGTAAAGGCCAGCGTTATAAGCAGCAATGGTTAACATCCAGTCACTGGTTCTTTTATAGAGGTACTCAATATAGGTCAATGCGGCATCAGTGGCTTTTTCCAGGTCAGTTCTTTCATCACACTTTTTCGACACCTTAAGTCCGTAAGCCCTGGCTGTTCCGGGCATCAACTGCCACAGCCCCATCGCCCTTGCCGATGAACGTGCTTTGAGGTCAAGGTCGCTTTCGATCAGCGGTAGCAGGGCCAGCTCAGCCGGTAGACCTCTTTCCTGAATCTTCCTGTTCAAATAAAATTGATGCATCAGGATTCGCTGGGACAGACGGTTAAAATAATATTGGGGAAATGCTTTCAGCTGCTCGTTGACCTTCGCATTGTGATAGTAGGCCATTAACCGAAAACCATGGCGTAACGACTGCCAGCCATCTTTTGGGTCATGAATGCAGACCGGCCGGTAGGGCTTATCCATTTGACGCTTATCCGTCTCTGCCATGTCCCCCTGTCCATGGCATGGCACAGGCGAAAAGCCCATGAAGACAAGAACCGCTGCCAACACCAGAAAATACCAGCCCGCCCGACAACCCGCCAAAAGTGGCCCGTCTTTTACTGCACTTTTATTGCACCAGGGTATCTCACGCTGCTTTCCGGACTGAATAAAAACGATAGTGCTAACAGCAGAATCCAAGCGACAGCTCCAAAGCAAACAATGGCTAACGTAAAACTCTATAAATTGAAACCAGAGATTTAAACTGGGACAAAAAGACAAAGATCATAAAAATATAGCGTATTTTACACCGGAAATTGGAGGCATGCTGTTAAAGACCGACCGACAGAATCCCCCCCAGACAACCTTTTATCCCCGGTAAACAGTTGGTCAAATGGAATTGAATCGTAATTCGTGGAATTGATATCTTCATGTTCCTGCAATAATTGATAGCTCTTTCTATCAACGCCTCAATTGATAGCTTAAGCAGACCAGCATAACGTCGCCCCATTAAATTCAGAGAGAATTGATTTTGTATAAACCGGTAATGATATACCGTAAGGTAATAATGTGTTTTTTTTGAAAAATTATTGTTATTTGGTTCAACTGGCGTAAAGGCTGTGCCATTATTGATAGGGTTTTTACTTTAATCCTGTTACAGGCAAGATCGTTCTGGCCAATACGGCATTTCTGGCCAAAAACAACGGAAACTGATATGAAGAAGGTTATTAAAATATCTGCTCTGGCAGCCGCTGTACTCTTGGCAGCAGGCTGTCAGGAAAAGACCACCCAGACTCCTGAAGTTGAGTTAAACACGGATGATCAGAAAGCCGCCTATGCCATTGGTGCCTCTGTCGGTAACTTTGCCAGCCAGACACTGAAACAGCAGGATGAGCTGGGTGTTGTCCTTGAGCGTGCGCTGGTTCAGCAGGGCTTGCTCGACGCCCTTGCCGATCAGGTCAAAATGAACGAGGAGGAGATGGGTGCAGCTCTTCGGGCTCATGAGCAGAAGATGAACACCGTCGTTCAGGAGAATGCTACGAAGAAGCGTGAGGAGACCCGTAAAACCGGCGCCAAATACCTGGAAGATAACGCTGGGAAAGAAGGAGTTTCCGTGACTGAGTCCGGCCTGCAATATGAAGTTATCAAGCAGGGAGACGGTCCAAAACCAACCGCAGCCGATACTGTTACCGTTCATTATACCGGTACGCTGACTGACGGCACTGTTTTCGACAGCAGCAAGCAGAGAGGGCAGCCAGCGACGTTCCCCCTGGCAAACGTGATCAAGGGCTGGACTGAGGGTGTTGCCCTGATGTCTGTTGGCTCTGAATATCGCCTGACGATTCCCGCTGAGCTGGCATACGGCGACCAGGAAGTTGGCTCCATTCCAGCAGGCTCCGTGCTGGTATTTGAGGTTGAGCTGATCAGCATTGAAGGCAAGGAAGAAGCCGCCAGCGAATAAGCCACGAAATAAATCTTCAGGCTGGTTACAATAACGGGCAGTACGACGACTGCCCGTTATTTTTGGTGAAATATGAACCTGATCTCTATTTTAGTACTTTTGTTCATCACCCTGTTTGTTGTGGTTAAGCTGACGGAGCGCCATGGCAAACCGCTGACTAATGAGCAGCAGGGCAAGCTTGCCAAAATCGCCATGGTATTGATTTTTGTTATGTTAGTGGCGGCTCTGATCAAATCTCTAATGTAATCAAAATTGAAACAGCTCACCTATGATGACCATCACCAGCAATGCAGGGCTGACCCAGCGGATCAGGAGCTGCCAGGTTTTCAGGGATTTGCCCTGCATTCCCAACTGTTCAGCCAGCACTTTTCTTTCCATGATATAACCGCAAAAATAAAGCACCAGAAGCCCAACGGCTGGCAGCATAACCTGGGTAGCAAAGGCGGTATAAAGGTCAAACAGCGTTTTGCCATTTAAAGAAACCTGCTTCCAGACACTGAAAGAGAGCCCGGGTATTAACCCGACCAGAAATATCATAGCACCTGCTATGGCGGCTCCTGTGGCGCGGAAGCCTGAACACAGGCGACTCATCACCACCACCAGCGGTTCAGCCAGATTGACTGCCGATGTCCAAACCGCCATGACCAGAAGAAGAAAGAATAAGGGCAAAACCAGCGAGCCAAAGGGCATTTGAGCCAGGGCAACCGGCAGGGTGATAAACATCAGCCCGGGACCTTCCGCCACCGACAATCCTTCACTGAATACCACGGCAAAGGTGGCAATACCGACCATCACTGCCACCAGCACGTCAAGCAAGGCAACCACCAACACCGCCTTAATCACCGACTGCCTCTCCGGCATATAAGCCCCATAGGCCATCAGACAACAGGCACCAATGGCCAGGGTGAAAAAAGCATGGCCCATTGCCTCCAGTACCACACCGCTGCTGACCGCCTCAAACCTGAAAGCAAACAGGTAATCAAGGGCTGGCGCAAAACCACTGAACTGACTGGCATATATCAGTAGAACCACCAGAATCATGTACATCAGGGGCATCAGCCAGTTGTTCAACCGTTCAATGCCTTTGGAAATGGCTCGACCACTGATGGCCACGGTCATAACAATAAACAGACCGTGGTATAAAACCACCTGCCAGGGAGATTCCAGCAGCTGTTGAAAATGTATCGAAGTCGCTTGAATGCTGTTGGCTGGAAGTTCCCCCGTGAGCGACTGGAAAAAAAAGTGCAGCACCCAGCCGGACACCACACTGTAGAATGAGAGAATCATTGTGGCCGCCATCGTTCCCATCCAGGCCAGCTTACTCCAGTGCCTGGTGTGGCCAGCACTGACCGCCAGCTGGCGCAGACTGCTGGCAGGTGAAGCCCGCCCTGCCCGGCCAACCACAATCTCGGCAACCATGACTGGCAACCCCAGCAACACCACAAAAATAATATAAAGAAGGAAAAACAGGCTTCCTCCGTTTTCACCGGCTACATAAGGGAAACGCCAGATATTTCCCAAACCGATGGCAGCCCCGGCAATGGCAAAAATAAACGCGCGATTGGAAGTGATTCTGTTTTCAGGCGGCATGGACTGTCCATTTTCTACTGGTATGTACTGACCAACAGGTCATTATCAGCATAGACGCAAACATATACTTATATATCGGATGGACTCTGAAGGATCCCAGAGCAGGCCTCCTGGCGGATCAAATATTGATCCAGATCGATAAACACTCCCCATGGATGCGTCTATGATGGATGCTATGAAGTAAAGTTCAATGATCCAGGGGATGTTCCCGGAGGCATTTATGAGCAGCAGCGAAGTTTTTCATCTCGGTCTGAGCCAGAAGGTTCTGAATGGTGCCACACTGGCCATTGTCCCCGGTGATCCGGAGCGGGTCGAACGTATTGCCGAACTAATGGATAACCCGACCAGACTGGCCAGCCTCCGGGAGTTCACCTCATGGCGAGGGGAGCTGGAGGGTCAGTCTGTCGTGGTTTGTTCAACCGGTATTGGTGGACCTTCCACATCTATTGCCGTAGAAGAGCTGGCACAACTGGGCATCCGGACTTTTCTGAGAGTTGGCACCACGGGTGCCATCCAGCCCCATATCAATGTGGGCGATGTCATTATCACCACCGGTTCCGTCCGCCTGGACGGTGCCAGCCGACATTTTGCCCCTATCAGCTATCCTGCCGTTGCTGACTTTCAGTGTACCCGGGCACTGGTAGATACCGCTGAACAAGGGGGGCTTAACTACTGGACAGGCATTACTGCCTCCAGCGACACCTTCTACCCCGGTCAGGAACGTTATGACACCTTCACCCAGCGGGTCAGAAAAGAGCTACAGGGCTCTATGGCAGAGTGGCAGTCGATGGGGGTGCTTAACTATGAAATGGAGTCCGCAACCCTTCTGACCATGTGTTCAGCCATGGGGCTTAAGGCCGGGTGCGTTGCCGGGGTCATTGTTAACCGTACCGGCAATGAAACGCCGGACACTGAAAAGCTGGCCAGTGTTGAACCCAACGCGATTAACACCGTGATCGGAGCAGCAAGACGCCTTCTGGGCAGCACTGGCTGAATATTGAACCATGCCCCGGATGGGCACGGGTATAAGATTAGGAATGATACGACGTTCCGGTGAGACTCCTTTGATACAATCGTTACCAATACCTTTATCCAGCGGTCCTGTGGATCGACCCGTTGATACTCCTCCAACAGATCAACCACAGGCAAGCTGGAAGCGCTGGGCAGTGTGTATATTCCCAGCGGCTAACGCCATCGTGTCCGCAGCATTTACCTTGAGTGCGATCGCTTCTGGATGCTCCTTCGCAGCAGCAATTTTTGGAGTTCTTACCGTAATTTCTACAGACTGCGCTATCAATGCCTGTTCACTAAACAGTACCCTTTCTACTACTCCTTCTACATTTTCCCGCGGCATCAATAGACTGAGTGACATACTCAGCTGCCTGTCTGAAAGCACCTCCAACATTGTGTACAACCAGGGGTACGAAGTTGTCGATGTCCCCGGCGATGGCAATTGTTTTTTCCATGCCGCCCTTGTGTCATGCGTGCAATGCCCCGGCCGGGATGCTCACACCTTACGTCAACAAGTGTATGAAGAAGCAAGAGAATGGCTACAGGATTACGAAAACAATCATTCACGTTTCAATGAATACGAAAGCTGCCATTCTGTGCCGGAAGAAGACCTTTACTTCTATTTAACGATTGATTCCGAGCACGACGGCATGACCGGTCTGGACGCCATCAAATGTGATGGCGAATGGATGTATACAGTCATCGTCCCCCTGGTAGCCAGAGTGTTGCAAAAGCCAGTCATTACAGTAAATGACAAGGGCACTATTATGAGCGCTGTTGATGCTTATGGTTTCTACTTCCCCGTAACTGACGATCAGTTGAAAAACTTTGATTTAAATGGGATTGGAGACTTTGTATTACTTGAGAACATTGACAGCAAGCACTTCAGAGGCTGCAGAAAGCGCAACATCATGCCTGAAGATCAACACAGGAAGGTGTCCGAAGATACCATTCCCGAACCACCTGCCGGGCAGATTGCCTCACATGAACCCTTATTTGCCAAGCCCGGGAAAAGCCTGAAGCATATCGTTTGCAACCCTTCCCCAGACCTGGCTTAACGCCTGAACCAGAGCTTGTGTAGAAACATCACTCTCCAGCGGCAGTGTATAGACTCTCTCCTGACGGGCAATGACCTGCTGATCCTGCCCTTCCAGAGACCAGGCCACGTTCATCCGTAACTGGCGGTCCACCAGCGCTATGGACTGAACATCAACAAATGCGACCACTTCCGGGCGTTTATTCCGGACCCAGGGGCCGGAGCTTATCCAAGTGCCAGAGTGAACCTGTTGACGCAGATTTTGCACCATAGCCTGTGTCAGCAGCTCTGGTAAGGGCTCCCCCCAGTGATCATTCGCAGAGGACTGTAAACGAACACCACCATCGCTCCAGGTAATCGTTTTCTTATCCAGCCAACCGACAACACTCACCGGAAAAACCCCCAGTGTAGCGGTGTCCGGCAGCACAGTCTGCTCTTGTGAAACCGTTGCCGCTACCAGCGTATAGTCATGATAGCTGGGGTTCCTGGCGGAACAGCCCGAGAGCAACATGATCAGGAAGAAAGCCTTTGCAGCAGCGCCCTGACCCATAACAAGGTTCAATATACGAAGGTAACGGCTCACCGTACATCTCCTGACTGTCTACCAAAGATAATCGAATCGGGTTGGCGTTGCAGCAGGTCAGCCAGATCGTCCACCGCCCTGGAAGCACGACTGATGTCTTTTGAACTCTGCGTCAGCTGGTACATCAATGGTGAGTCAGGTGCCAGTGTCTCTTCCGCTGCGGACATGGTTTGCTGAAGTTGCAGCATCGTTTCATTCAACTGCTGCGTGGCGGCAGGCAGCTGGGTTTTCAGTAATGCTGTCACTTCCCCGGCATCCCGTGACATGGATGCAAACTCACTGCGAATGCCCGCCATGCTCGAGGCCATCTCATTGGACATCGCTGTCATACTGACAAATGCCTTATCAACATCATCAATCAGTTTGTTCAGGCGATCATCTCCAGTCAGCCGGGACAGATTATCAAGAACTTCCGTTAAACTGCTGGCCATCTCCGCAATATTAATGCTCTCAAACCGCTCAATAAACTCTTCCAAATTATTGGGCACTGTGGGAATCTGTGGATACTCGGTGGCCACAGGCTGCATTTCCGGGAAAGAGTCAAAGAAATCCACTTCGATATAAAGCAACCCGGTCAATACACTCTGCAGTCCAATCTGGGCACTGAGCCCCTGCTTCAGCAACTGTCCCAGCACATTATGGTCACTGCTTTTCCCCTGCTCACTGATGGCATCCGGGTACATATCAATGGTGACCACATTCAGGACCTTCTGGTGATTGTGATACAGCCTGGTCTTGATGGTGACCACTTCACCAATTTTCACGCCGCGCAGAGTCACGGGAGCACCAACATTCAGGCCTTTGATCGAGCTGTCAAACAGGACCTGATAACGCTGAACCGCCTTCCTGGAAAAACCATCCACATTAAGAAACAACACCAGGGCAAACGTCATGGTAATGATCAGGATGACAAAAAGGCCAACGGATACTGACAGGGATTTTCTATTCATAGGCTTCTCCCGGAAAAGCGAGCCTCACTAATTAATTCATTGAGTCTTAATTCATTGAGTCGCTTTGTAAATCCCCCCATCTTTAAACCTCACCTCTGGACAGGAACGCCCTGACCAGATCGTGTTTACTGTGGTTAAGCATATAGTCGGGAGACCCGGTATCCAGCTGGGTTTTGCTGTTGGCATCGAGGTAAACCCCATTGCTGCCAATGGCAAAAATACTGGCCAGCTCATGGGTGACAATCACGACGGTAGCACCGGTGGAATCTCTTAATTGCAGAATCAGGTCATCCAGTCGTCTGGCACTGAGGGGATCCAGTCCAGCCGAGGGTTCATCAAAAAACAGGATATCCGGATCCAGGGCAATGGCCCTGGCCAGCCCTGCACGTTTACACATACCACCACTGATCCGGGACGGGTAAAAGTCTTCAAAACCGGCCAAACCCACCAGCGCCAGTTTATAACGCACCATATCCTGAATATCTTTACTAGACAGTGTCGTATACTGTGACAGTGGCAGGGCAACATTCTCGGCCAGTGTCTTATCACTGAACAACGCGCCCCCCTGATAGGTAACGCCCCAGCGTTTACGCATCGCCAACTGTCGCTCCGGGGATGCGGCAAAGTAACTCTGCCCGCCAAACAGGATATCGCCCTCTGCCGGCTGGTAGAGTCCAATCATATGTTTCAGGAGCGTGCTTTTACCGCAGCCACTGCCCCCCATAATGACAAACACATCACCTTTGCTGATTTGAAAATGCAGGTTGGACTGAATCAGGTTGCTACCATACTTCATGGTCAAGCCACGGGCTTCAATCACCACCTCCTGACCTTCCTGTTGCAGTTGCCCCATGCTCAAATTCCCAGGTGATAAAAAAGGATATTCAGCCCGGCATCGGCCACCACCAGATAAATAATGGCGGTCACTACCGCATTGGTGGTCGCCTGACCTACCGCAGCGGAGGAACGACCACAAGCCAGACCGGCACGACACCCGGCCATGGCAATCATCAGGGCAAACAGAAAGCTCTTGGCAACGCCAGTCATGATATCACCAAAAGAGATCGCATCCTGCAGCTGGTACAGGTACATCAACCAGGTAATATCCATACTGGTAGCCACCAGCCCACCCCCGAACATGCCCAGAATATTACTGTACAGACAGAGCAGAGGAATGGTCAGAATCAGGGCCAGGGTTCTGGGTAACACCAGATAATCCATGGGTTTTATGCCCAGAGTTGTCAATGCATCAATCTCTTCATTAACCTGCATGGTGCCCAGCTGGGCGGCATAGGCGGCACCGGTTCGACCGGACATAATCACCGCCGTCATCAATGCTCCCATCTCACGCACCATGCCAACCCCCACCAGATTGGCGACATACACCTCGGCACCAAACTGTCGGAGCTGGACCATACCCAGATAAGCCAGAATCATCCCGATCAGAACACTTTGCAGCGTGATAATCGGCAAGGCAGAAGGACCGGATTGATGGCAAAAGCTAATAATATCTGACCAGCGGGCGGATCCTTTTCGGGCAAACCAGCGGCACAGGGTCAGTGCCAGTTCGCCAACAAAAGCCAGCAGCTCCATCGCCTCATCACCCAGGCGGGCAACCCGGTTGACCAGCCGATGCAACAGGGATGGGTTTCTGTCCGGTAGCGCCTTATTGGGCGGTACGGTATTGGCAAGCCTGAACAGATCCCTTACATCCTCAGGCAGACCACTGAGATCAAGCTGGCAATGGGAAGGCTCCAGCATGCGCTGGCAGGCCAATAGCCAGGCCAGCAGTCTGGAGTCCCACGAGAAGTCATCACCGGTAATAAAGGCAACGGTTTTTAATTGATCATAATCCGGTAAAGCAGAAAGCTGATCCAGGGCTGGCAAAACACCATTAACCGTCCAGCTGCCCTGAAGAGTGATCACAACCTTTGGGTCAGACACTTTATCAAAGGTCAGTGTCGCCTGGTTCATGCTGGTTAATGCCTTGAAAAAAGGGTCAATCATAACAGGAAAACACGACCAACAGGCAAGCGTGAGAAATACCTACCAGGCACTTGTTCTTTCACTATCTCTTATCAAAACGGCTACAGCGGGAACTATTTACCAGATATGCTTTCTAACAGAGGGATTGTCCCGAGATAATTAAGAAGATTTCTGAGTTTCAAAGTTACGTTCGTCCTGATTGCCGTGCTTGTCGAAACTATTTCAGGACAGTGCCCGAGGAGGCTATTCTCGGTCAGCCTCCCAGCTCCTACATTCTTGAAGTAACCTCAACCAGGTAACGTTCGCCATTATGAACCAGACATTGAGGGTGATTCACCCATGTGGGTCACAATATCTACAACCCCTGATCCCTACCACACGCCTGTTATGGTTAGGACGGGAGACGGGGAGTATCGATCCACTCGAAACAAAACTATGTCCCGTTACAACTCTACCATTGCCTCCCCCCGCCTCTTCAGTGTGGACCCCTACCTCTTCAGAGGTAGAAAAAATGGGCACAGCAGCCTTTCATAACCCGTTTGCTGTTCCAGACTACAGTCCCAGACCTGAAGAAAACCCTATATGCGAAGCGTTACTGCAAATAGTGGAAGGCAGAAGGTATATTGATCCAACAGATACCGATAAACCACCTGCTCCCAGTACTTTAAGGGGAAAGCCCATCATTGAAAACCCCACGCTCTTTGATGGAAATGGAACTGGCAGGCAAAACGGTTCACTGACGCAAACCGCTTCCTTGTGCAAAAAGGGAAAATCGAGATCAGGTATCACCGTTGCTGGTGAGACGGCTGTTGGTCAGGCAAATTCAGCCAAAGCACTCCCCGAGATACCTTCTGTTAACCACTATGCCATTATAAGCACGCTCAGAGCATGGAACGGAAAAGTGATAACCGCTGACTTTGGATATATCAATAAAGAACTTAGCGCAGGTTTTGCCAGCTTTTCCCCCGGGGGGAGTAGACTGCGCATTCAGGTACACTTCAGAAAGGATTTATCAAACAGCGGATTACCGCTGCACACACTGCAAAAAAAGTACGCAATATCAGGTAATTTGTTATTTGATGACGACGCGATGGTAAAGAAAGTTATCTCAATGCCTGCCCGATGCTTTTTGGCAGAAGCGCAGCAGCATACCCCACCCAACCCCATTCATCTTGCTAAAAACAGCATAAAAATTTTTAAAAAAGATTCAACGATACAACATTTACTACATATCCCCATCTTAACGAAAGGTCAGCAGAAAGTTTACAATACAATTACGTCGCTTTTTAACAAACTGCTCGATACCGATATTGTCAGCCTGAAAGGTACACCCAGAGCGAAATCCACACTTCAGGGGCAGGCATGCTGTCACCTCAAATCCGGCCAATTACTGTTTATCAGCTTTAAAATCCCTGCTACTGCAATAGACCAGAGAGTAGATCCATCAGCTTACCTGAAACAGGGTAAAATTCGTGGCAGATTGAGATACGACCCAAAATGGTTATTCTCGAAAATATCAAATAATTCAACAATACTTCACTCATCACATCCCGGCATCCTGCCAGATGAAAACAAGATTTTTTTTCCTGCCAACAGCATTACATTGTATTTTGAAGATCCCTCTCACTCGTCAACGTCTTAATCCGGATATTTTATAAACGTGGCCAGCCCGAACCACACATCTGATCACTGGTAAAGCATTGCTACCAAGAGCTACGGGCACAAAGAGTGTTCCTGCAAAAACAGGAACACTCAGTTAAACATCCCGGCAATACTCAGCGTAATTTCTTTAATCTCCTGCACACTGGCAGGTACCACAAGAATAGTGTCATCCCCCGCCACACACCCCATAATCCCACCTTTTACGCCAATAGAGTCCAGGAGCCTGGCGATCATCTGGGCAGCACCCGGGCTGGTTTTGATCACAATCATGGACTCATTATGGCTAACGTCTTCTACCAGATCTTTTACCGCAATACTGGAATCCATCTTGCCCAGCTCAGGAGGCAGGCAGTAAACCAGCTCATTCAATGCATTGCGCGCCCGGACCGCACCAAAACGGCTGAGCATGCGCGATACCTTGGACTGACTGATATTGTCAAACCCCTGCTCCTGCAGAAGAGTCACCATCTGGCCCTGGGAGCCACAGCGCTCTTCTTTAAGCAACTGACGGAAAGAGCGAACCAGGGCATCCTGTTTTTGGCTAGTCATAGTCGTCAAATAACCTTCCAGAAAAAATACTGCTTTCAGGGTTATCAGTTATCGGAACATCCTGAGTAATTCAGCATTTTTAATCAATCACATTCAGGAGGTCATAGACCTCCTTACATTCCTCGTTCCCATGCTTCTGCGTGGGAATGCATATCCAAAAACCAGCACAACCTTCAATTTTCCACTTGCTGAATGTGTTCGAAGGGTGAGAGTTATAAATTGGCGACAATTATAGACACTTACCGTGCCAATATGCATTTTCATTCATTTTTTTGCTTATTTTATCTAATTGCTGGCGGATAAAGCCAACAATAGACTGCCTACTAAGCCAGAAAATATGATTCCATTTGGCCAACTACTTAGCTGTCTGATTTTTTTGCAGATCCCGGCCTGCTGGCTACACTTGTCGGTGGTCATCCAGGCCGTGCTTACTAGTGCAGAAAAGCGTTAATACCCGTACATCCCGTTCATCCTGAGCTTGTCGAAGGATGGTGCCACCGTACTTCGACAAGCTTCAGCACGAACGGTATGGGTAACAACGCTTAGCTGCACTAGCTGTTCGAGAACAGCCCGGCTGATAACGTTCATTTATAAAACAGTCAGGCACACCGGATACATAATTTAGCAATGATCAAATTATTGAGCTGTCTGGTACCATTTATCGTTATCAGCCATGAGCTGTCCGCCGACGGAAATCAAACTGACATTGAAAGTCACATTGAAAGCCATATCGAAAGCCATATCGAAAGCATCGACACCTTTTACGGAACAATACCGTTTAAGGCAATGGCAAATGATCAATCCCGGCTACTCGCTTCCCTTCTGGCCCACCCGGCAGTCAACAGGCTGAAACATATCAACCAGTACGGCCCCATACAAATGGTGGACTCACAGGGCAGTAACAATGAACCCTACTCCCGTTACGACCATTCTCTTGGTGTCTTCTATTTACTCAACCGTTTCGGTGCCCCCTTCCCGGAACAGATCAGTGGCCTGCTCCATGACCTGCCCCACAGCACCTTCAGCCATGTGTCTGACTACCTGTTTTCTGACAGTTCAGCAGGCAACCCGGACTATCACGATTCACAGTTCACCAACTTTGTGGACAGGCACAGCATTACCCCAATCCTGAACAGACATCATCTGTCGCCTGAAACCATCCACCCAAAAAAAAATCCCTCGTTTACCCGGCTGGAACGGCCACTGCCAGACCTTGCTGCTGATCGGCTTGATTATATAGTGCAGGGCGCTGCCAGACGGAAAAAACTCACCAGTCAACAGGTGGATGCTATCCTGGCAGACCTGTTCTTTGACCCGTTATCGCAACACTGGTATTCCAAAAGCCTGGAATCCGCGCGGCTGACCGCCGATGCCAGTATTGAACTGAACCGGCATATTTTTGTTACCGCCTGGGGACGGGTTCTCTATCTCTGGACAGCCGATGCCCTGAAACAGCTGGTCAGGGCAGGAGAACTCCATGCCGATGATCTGTTTTTTACCATGGGTGACGATCAGGTCTGGCAGAAAATACACCAAAGCACCTTGCCCGGTGTACGCACGTTGGCCGGACAAATGTTGACCGCCTGGCATAAGGTGCATGAGGTCACCCATCCCGGGGCAAATACCATAACGTTTAAAAATGTCCGTTGTCGTATTGTTGACCCAAGAGTGGCAACCAATCACTCCGGAAATAACGTAACCAGCTGGCTGCGTGTTTCCGATATCGACCCGGCATTCAGGGACCGTTACCTTACCGAACTCAAGCGATGCCAGCTTTTTTATGCTGAGGTTGAGCCGTAATTAATAAAATGCAGCATTATGCTTGTTCCATATGCCTCTGATCAGTAATTTCCGAGAACCGCCTGCCCAGGGAACGAGCAGATGCAATCCAGATCGCGAAGAAACAGAGAACAATCACCGCAACATAGGGCGCAATGGCAGACAGTGACCCCAGCATCACCATCAATATCTGCTGTATCAATGAACCCGTGGATTTTCCGGTGGGATTACCAATAATATCCACTGCCGCCTTGCCCTTTACCTTCTGTTCCGGCGTCAGGGGGATATAACTCATCTCCTTGGTGGGGTCGAACAGGGCGTATTTGGTCGATTTACTCAGAATATTCTGAATTGCCCCCAAAATAACCGTCAGCATTAACGGGGCAATCCCCAGGGAGAGTATCAGGCTTTCAGGCAACCAGTCGCGGAACAGGACAAAACAGAAAAACAGGGACCCGGTGACCAATAATATGACCGGCGTACACAGCGCCGCGAATGTCCAGCCGAAATACCGGATCACATTATTGGTGAGAAACAGCATCATAAAAATCGTCACCAACCCGGTGCAGGTTGAAAACAGTCCCATAAACTGGTTGTAATTATTCGGGTCCGGAAACTGCATACGAAGCTGATTTTTCCAGGTAACCTCCACCATATTGATGCACACCCCGTAGCTGATCACCAGCAGGGCAATGCACAGGAGGTACCTGGAATGAATAATCATTTTCAGGCTGTCACGCAGGGACAGGCTCAGTTTTTCATTGGCTGGCTCATGGGCCCCCAGCTGATGGTATAAGCTGGGATCACTCAGGACATAACGGTTCATCCACCAGTAAATCAAAATAATCAACGCCCCGCCCAGCGTCAGAACCCCAGTCATCAGATTAAGGGAATACCCCCAGCAATCCACACCTTCGGGCAGATTCTCCCTGACTCCGGAGGCAATATAGACAAAATAACCTGCCGTGGGCAGCGCCAGATTGCCCATCATGCCAAACAGGGCATAAAACCGTTTTGACTCGGCAATGGTATTGATATGGTTGGCAAATCCCCAGAACAGCATGGACAGGCAGACACTGCCCCACAACTCCGACATGACATAAAACAGGGAGAAGGTCCAATTACGCATCACCGCAATCAACCCCTTGAACCCCGGTGGCAAAACACTTTGCAGATAGTCCGATGTATCATGAAAGTGCAGGGTTTCGCGGTTGGGATAGAGCCAGAGCGCAAAGAAAACAAAGAACAGAATAAATGTGGTAATCACCAGGTAAAAAAGCGTATTCCTTCTGAACAGGTTACTCATGCGCGAGTAAATCAGGGTAAACCCGATGGCAAAAGGGACATTAACCCAGAGCTTCAGAAATGGGATAATCTCGGCACCGGAACCGGCACCGGTGACCACCAGGGTATCTTTGGTATCCCTGAGAATCGTATAGTTAAAAAGAATAAGGTAGAACATCAAAATCATGGGGATAAGCTTTTTCAGCTCATGACTGTGAACCGGCCAGAACCGTTCCCGCCATTTGCTGAACTCAGGATCAGAACTCATTCAGAAACCTCCGAAACAAATAACGTCGCCCCTGTAATACGGCCTAACATAAGCCGAAGAAACAAACACGGAAGTCCACTATCAGCCTGAAAACCTGTTCATGAGCCAGATGCAGCCCATTACCGGGGGGAGGTTGTCAAAGAGAATTGACTCCCTGACCTCTCTGTTCAACCCTGAAACAACAATAGAAAAATAATGGTTATTTCATTCAATTACCAGTTTCAAAAAAAGAACGAAATAAAAAACTTTATAAGTTGTTACATTCGGACAAACAAATCAACAAAACCCTAAATTCAGGCGAAAAAACTCCCATTGAATCATCGTTCGCTCTTATAAAAAAATCTCTTATAAAAAAAACCAAAACATAAATAACAAATATTTATCACCACCAGACGCATTACAGCCTATTTTGAGTGATTAGATATTTATCACTCCGGTTTCTTATCTCAATGAAAACAGGTTATTGCTACTACCGTATTCTTCTAATGTTTTTATGCCTGTCAATGGCAAGTTTGCTGCCATATTCCGGTACTAGCGTTTTTGCAGCGGTTCATCAGGCTGAAACTGACCGGCAGAAGCAAACGCAGCAAAGCAAAAACGGGGAGATCAGTCGTCTGGTGAACACGCTGAAAACGGCGGTTGCCTGGGGCCTGGTGCCATTAAGTTCAGAAATTGCCCTGAACATCAGCAAAAATTATTTAAAACAGAATAATTACACCTTTCTTCAAACCTTACTGAGAATTCACGGCAGTAATATCCGGCGCTCAACCAGCCAGCATTTGACCGACAATCTCAGCGCCCGGCTGGAGAGCTTCAGTTACAAAACGTTGTCGGACGAACATCTGAAAAAGCAGACCGATGATCTGCAAACCGATCTCCTGTTCCGTTCTCTGTTTACTTTTTCCATTCTCAGCATGAATGCCCAGAAAGCGAGAAAAACCTATTTCCGTCTGCAGGACATTCTGGACAACATTGCCTCCACCGCCAGACTCGCTTTGACTGATGGAGATTATGACCGGGCCAGTGCCATGATTGCCCTCGCCGTACAGACCATGGTTTACATTCATCCCGAAGCCAGGGCCAGTGACGGGGCTGACAGCATCAGGACCCATTTCAATTACCATATTGACTGGTCCGATATTCCGGAGTTTCGCAACGACATCCAGCGCCATCTGCAGACCATGGATCCACTGGTCAGACGCTCAACATTGATTAACCTGCGTTACTGCGATCTCCTGAACCAGTGGCAAATCAGTTATCAGGACTGCAGCGACTTTGAAAACGGTGCCATAGAGGAACTGGAGGGCATGGCCATCATGTCCGAAAAGGGGACCAGGCCCGGGGTCATCCAGTCCGCCCTCAAGGGAGTTCCTGAGCACTACATCAGAAACTCCATTTTCATTATGGGGGTCTCTGTGCCGGCGGTACTGCTCTATTTCCTGGACAAAAAGAAGACACCAGTGATCTACACCGTGGTTGACCATTTTGCCAGGGTAACCGGTATGGCAACCACCAAAGCAAATATTGAACGGTTCTCCTCCAATACCCGCCGCAGCCTGGAAAACTGGGGAGCCATTGACACCGGCAAAGGCAGTTCAACATCGCCCACCGGGGAATTCGCCAACCATTACTTCAACACCCTGCAAAAAAATGCCACCGCCATTCTGGCCGAACAGCCCAACTTTGCCCGCTCCAATGCCCAGCGCGCCCTGGAGGCCCTGGTGGTCAACCTGGCAGAAGCCTTTAACCTGCAGAGGGTCGATGACGACCAGGCCAGTGCCGGTTTGCTGGCCGCAGCGCTGGTTCAGCATTACCGCGAGAACGTTGAAGTCACCAATGATGACAGCCTGATCCGTTCAACCCTGCTGGCCTACCGGCCACTGTATAGCCAGGAACTGATCCCTGAAGTCGTGGGGGCCCTGGAAATACTGGAACCTGAATACAAAACAAGTTCAAAGGTGAGGCGGTGGTATCAGCAGCAACTGACCACCTGGTTCAGGCTTTCCTCCCCGGATGGCTCAGCACAGGATCTGCCGGAATTCCCCGATATACCATGGATCAGCCAGATTCCCCAAATGCCTTACGGGAAACCACGGCCACGAACCCCGGACAAATCCTGGTATCAGAGCTACCTTCCGGACAAGGAAACCATATCCACGATCACCATTCAGGGTACAGCCCTGGGCTATTCAATACTGGTGGCCATCCTTGAACCCCTGACTGTCCAACGGCTAGTGGCTGGCAATCCTCCCTACTGGAATCTGGCGTCTTACTACCTGTTGACCTCCATGTTCGAATTTGGCCTGCGTTCCCTGGGCGAACCAGCCATTGTGCACCTGCAAACGGTGATCAAAAACGGGATTGGCAGCACCACAGGTATTCTGTCGTCAGAGGACAAACAGATCCAGGACGAGCTGGCCAACAAAGTCAATGCCCTTAACCGCAAGCTCAGCATTGAAGCCCAGACCAGCCGCTCATACCGTGCCACACTGGAAGGCCTGCTAACCCGTTACTGGAGCCTGTCCAGTCATCTGCTGGCTCACCCGGAACATTATCCACAGTCCCGGGCGGCTGCCACACTGGCCCTGGCTGCTTATACCCAGCGTTATTTTCACGCCGAATTTACTGAAGACAACCTGGTGATGAAAACTCTGGCAGTAGCAAGACTGAACTCTGCCTTTGAGATACTCAGGGAGCAGGGTGAAATTGAACACTTTTCCCGGCAGGTTTTCGCTGCCCTGAAAGCCCTGGATCCTGCATTTGCCAAACAGGACATCAGAAATATCTACCTGAAAATGCTGCAAGGCTGGGGCCTTAAACATGACATACAGACGACAGCCAAATCACAAGATGTGCTGGACACCTGGGCATCTTACGGTGATTACCTGCTGGCAGCCGTGGGATTCTCAACCCAGGCCATGGTGAAAGCACTGGTCCATGACGAAAAAACGGTGGATGTGATCAGCCGGTCGATGGCGCATTTTTTTGTCAATATTTTTGAATATGGTACTACTGACTCATTAAGAAAGAAGATCTACGCCTGGTCCCGGCTGAAAATGCTCAATGTCGTCTCCTTCTACCCGGAGGAAGAGATGATTGGTGTCAATTTTGCCAACCAGGAAATGACCGATTCTTTTCGCCGCCAGAAATTCTATTTTGGCAAACCGGAACTGGATATGCGGACGCAACTGATCCAGATTATTACCTCTATCGCCAACAGTTATTATCAGGCAATCCTAGCGATCGATGCTGACCGCCAGAGTGATGATGTGATCGATCAGGAAACGCTGGATAATGTGGAAAACCTGGTGGCCCTCACCGTTCTCCGGCTGGTTCTGTTTGCACCGGATCTGGCAGCCGATGACCTGTATATCCTGCAATCGATCAGCATACTTTCCCTGCCCATCAGAGATGAACTGCTTGCCATGCGTGAGCCAATCATTGCCAAAATAAAAGCAGCCCTTGATTCACTGGAGGTTGATGACAAAAGCGTGATAGAAGACTGTACGAATAAAGCCATATTGATTATCGATAACTGGCTTCAGCCGCCTCAACAGAGTACCTTCTCGGAAATCGCACCTGAATAACACCTTGTTTTGCTACGGAGCCCCTGCGGTAAAGCTGTTTTTTTGTTTGAGCCCCGGTTTTTTCCTGACAAGCCACAACGAAAAAACGTAAGTTGTTTGTTACCACTTGCCATATTCGGCACTGTTACTTAAAAAATGGTTCACCCAATGTTCACCAGCAATCTGTCTACCGAATCAACCCTCAGCCCATGCATTACCAGGCATAGCCTGGATGGCCTGCCCATTCTGAAAATACAGAGCCCTGAATGTGAAGCGGCAATATGCCTCCACGGCGGCCATCTGCTTCAGTTCAAACCGACCGGGCATCATGACGTTATCTGGCTCAGTAAAAAAGCAATCTTCTCACAAGGCAAAGCGATACGTGGTGGCGTTCCTGTCTGCTGGCCCTGGTTTGGCCCGGTCAGTGCTCCTTCACACGGGTTTGCCCGAATCAGCACCTGGCAGTTGCTGGATCATGGGGAAAATGAACAGACCGTTACCATTCGCCTGAAACTCTGTGCCTCCGAAAAGACCCATGAGATCTGGCCCCATGATTTCAGTGCCGTTCTCACCTTTACCCTGGGAGTAACCCTGCGCATAGACCTGGAAATGATCAACACCGGTGAGCGTCCCTGGCAATGGAGTGGTGCTCTGCACAGCTACTTCAATATTGCCGCAACCACCGAAACCTGGATTACCGGTGTCGGCACTTCCTACCTCGATAGCCTGCAAAATGACCTGCCCTGCGAAACCTCAGAAGCCCTGATCATCAATCAACCCATTGACCGGATTTATACCGCCCCGGATGCCACCATCGCCATCCATGACCGTGGTAATCAACGCATTATCCATGTTGTTAATACCGGGCATAACTCCGCCGTTATCTGGAATCCATGGAAAGAACTAAGCAGAAATATGGGTGATATGAGCGACGATGGTTATGAGACAATGGTTTGCGTTGAGGCAACCAGCTATGCGAAAGATCTGGCATCTGGCGTCTTGTTGGTGCCCGGTGAAAAAAATATATTGAGTACTGAAATCAGTGTTACTTCTGATAAATAACCATCCGAAAACGAAACCTTATTGAGGTGAGCACACTCTATGCATAAAAACCCACGCCACTTTCTCCTGCAAGATATTTCATAAAAATTTGCTGTGACCACAAATTGAGCACTTTATGGTTTCCGGCATTAAGGTATCGTCGGAACCGGTAGGCGATCATCTGTAAGTGCAGAGATCCATTAATAATAATTCTCTTTTTTTTGCATTAGCTGCTGACTCTCCTTTTTTCCTCGCTTCTTTTTCACTAAAGCCTTTTTTTAAGGCTGATCTATAGGCGTTTGACTTGGCATTTGATATGGCCCTGGTCACCTTGCCTTTAACAGTTGCGGCGTATTTGGCATCGTTTTTGGCTCTGGCCGCCTTGCCTTTATCGGATGCGAAGTATTTGGCTCTGGCCACCTTGCCTTTATCGGATGCAAAGTATTTGGCATTGCATTTGCTCTTGGCCGCCAGGCCTTTCCCGCACTCACGGTAAGCCTTCTGGACAGCCCTTCCTTTCTCAGTCTCACGGTAAGTCTTCTTGGCAGACCTTCTTTTCCCTGGCGCAAAGGAAGCCTTCTTTTCATCGGTCTGCTGGTGAGCTACTGAGAGCGTGAGGGGCAGAGGTTCAACAGAACCGGACGATTCAGGCGCAGTAAACTCAGTGGTTTTCGTTGTAATTTGCTCATGTGTGTCTTTAATTAAAGGATCAATCATAGCAACGGGACGTGATGATGGCTGAGAAAAACTCAACAATGAATTGCTCAGGGAAAATTTCTGAGCTATTAGCTGAACGTTTGTCAAGGTTAAATCTGTGAATGCAAAGTCGTCATCAACAGGTTCGCGGGAAAAATCACAAGATAAAACCTGGTCAAGGTCTTCCAGAGAAAGTTGAGGTAACACTGACTCATTTTCAGGGGATGGTAATTGAGAAATTGAAAAATCATCAAGCGAACGAAGAGAAGATGGCATGTCCTGATTTATCATACCCTTCCTTAAATATTCATACTGTAATGAATGACCTGTCTGGATAGAACAGCCCGTCACACCTGGCTTTGAACTGGAAGAGCCAGAGGGTACTAAAGGTGATTCTGAAGGCTTCTGCAAACAGGAAGAAACAGAAAAAAAATTTGAACCAGCGTTACATCTGTCCATTGGATTATTGAATTATTGAATTACTGCTTGAGACCGCTCCTGGATGATAAAAGTTCCTCTTTGACCCCAAAAGTAGATTAAGGGTCCAAGCAAGCAGGATTGCTGGCTGCCCGGCGACTACGTTGTATGACTATTGCAAGATGAGGAAAATTAGGGCGAAAGAGGAAAAAAAGAGACAAAAACTGTTGAACATCTATAATTTCTTTTCCAAATTTTATCGAGTTACCAGTTGATGGATTCTATCACGAGTTGTTTTTCTACCTGCCGGGTAACCGCTCAAAACGCCCCCTTATCGGGATCGGGCGCTGTGCCTTCCTTTTCCAGTGCTGATGATGACGATAGATCAAATCCACATGGTGAGGCTCCGATACTGGCTGCCTGTCGCGGCAAAAATCTTCCCTGGGTACAAGAGTTGCTGGAGAACGATCCGGCTCTGGTGAACAGATCATTCCTGTCGAGTGTTGCTGATCCTGCCTGGCATGTGTATCCGCTCTACATCGCTGCCCTTCACGGGCATCTCGATGTCGCGAAATACCTGGTCAAGGCTATCATCGAGGCCGTGAAAACCCTGCCGGAGGCGGACAAGTCCACGGCCGCCGGGAAGTTCCTGTCGGCCGCTTGCAATGACGGAGCGACCGCCCTCATCATCGCTGCCCGGCACGGGCATCTCGACATCGTGAAATGCCTGATCGAGGCTCTCAACGAGGCCGTGGAAACCTTGCCGGATGCGGACAAGTCCACGGTGGTCAGGGCGTTCCTGTCGGCCGCTTGCAAGGACGGAGCGACCGCCCTCTTCATCGCTGCCCAGTACGGGCATCTCGACGCAGCGAAATACCTGATTGAGGCTTTCAACGAGGCCGTGGAAACCCTGTCGGAGGCGGACAAGTCCAAGGCCGTCAGGGCGTTCCTGTCGGCCGCTTGCAAAAACGGAGCGACCGCCCTCTACATCGCTGCCCAGAACGAGCATCCTGACCTCGCGAAATGCCTGATCGAGGCGCTCAACGAGGCCGTGAAAACCCTGCCGGAGGCGGACAAGTCCACGGCCGTCAGGTCGTTCCTGTCAGCCGCTTGTGAGGACGGAACGTCCGCGCTCTTCATCGCTGCCCAGAACGGGTATCTCGACGTCGCGAAATGCCTGATCGAGGCTCTCAGCGAGGCCGTGGAAACCCTGTCGGAGGCGGACAAGTCCACGGCCGTCAGGGCGTCCCTGTCGGCCGCTTGCGAGGACGGAGCGACCGCTCTCTACATCGCTGCCCAGAACGGGCATCTTGACGTCGCGAAATGCCTGGTCGAGGCGCTCAACGAGGCCGTGAAAACCCTGCCGGAGGCGGACAAGTCCGCAGCCGTCAGGTCGTTCCTGTCGGCCGCTTGCGAGGACGGAGCGACCGCGCTCTTCATCGCTGCCCAGAACGGGCACGGCGCGTTTCTGAATTTTTTGCTTGAACAAGGCGCTGACCCGGAACAGAAATGGGTTTTTTGCTTTCTCGGGAAATACCGGGTCTTTAAATGGTTCTTCACCAGGTCGCCTTTGAAGGCTGCAGGCAAGAGCGGCCATTTATTTACGAAACGCCGCTTGGAATGCATCCTTCAAGAAAGAAAGCTGGCCGTCAAACGGCCAGAAATAATGGCGATGGAAGAGACTGTCACCTTAATGCCGGGCACTGAGGAAACGGCGCTTTGATTCACTCCCCATGATGCCTGTCGCTCCCCAACTTAGTCGCTCGCCTCAGAAAATCCGGAACCGGTTCACCCGCCACTCATACCCATCAATCACGCCGCTCTCGTAATACCCGGCCCAGTCGTAGAAAAACGGTGCCCAGCTGCCACTGGGCATCAGGTTCATCAGGCCAATGCAGACAAACACCACGCAAGCACTGATCCCGTACTCCACGGGCTCCCCGGTCCGGAACCGTCCACCAAAAAGTGAAAACGCCGGTCAGAATAAGGCGACAGCGGCACACCAGACACCATCATGGCATCGGTCAGAATATGCGTCACCCCCCCCCAACAAAACGCTGTAAGAACCGTGCCTAAGCCATTGTCCGGCAGAAGGAAAATCCCGGCCAGCCACGCCAGCGACCACACGCTCAGATAGTGGGTCACCGTCCGGTGCTTTACCGGCCTGCCTACAAACTTCAGCACCCACTCCATCCAGTCCGGCGCCGTAGCCCCGATAATGGTCGGCGGCACCAGTCGTACGTCATAAACGGCAGTGACCGACCCGGCGATCAGTACATGGTTCACCCACTTCATGGTGCGCCGTACACCTTCGGGTCCGGACTGACATGGACTTGCACACTAAAATCTCCTGAGGCCTCATCGGGATCAATATCCCAATCAATCCTCTCAACTGGCCTGGTGTCATAAAAAACATCCAGGCCACAAATCATTAGTCCCAGGTCTTGCGCCACTCTGACTGTGCTCTTGCCATTCACAGTAGCTCCCAGGAAGGCTTGCACGAAGGCGTCGGAGTCAAACCTGTCTTTATGCTCAACCAGGCACTCGATGGTTTGTCTATTATTGATCCCACATCGTTCTATGATGGTCGGTAGTTCCAATAGCCAGCTCTCATAGCGGGCAGTCTGTTCAAACTGGTGAACAATCAAGTTGCTCATGTAAAAAACATGTTTGGCAGCCTTGCCTGTTTTATAATTGCGATAGAATTCCCAGTGCGTCCGGGTTAATTTATTCTCAAAATCGCATTCCCAACCGGCACCATCCTCAAGCACCCCGCTCCCCCTGGTCATGATCTTGCCAAGGTTGCTATATACCGTCCTGGTCTGTTTATTTATGATGGCGAATTTATCGGCATAATCGCTCTTCAAAACGGCTAGCCGGTTTCGGATCTGCCGGTCCCACCAGATCTTCTTCTGGTAATCCCTCAGGGTTTGTTCAGTGCCTAGCGTGTTCTTGATCATCCTGTACCTGTCCGTCAGGCTGACCTCCTGAGGCATCAAAGCACCAAGCTGATGTTCAAACACCTGGCGCATTTCTGGCCGCTGGCCCTCATCCTGCTCTGCCAGGCGCACAATCCGCCCGTCCGCCGTCATGCCAAGGGCGTTCAGTGGCTCATTGCCGGGGTTGTCCGCCAGGTAGCGCTCAATGGCCTGTGTCGTTGCTTCCGTCGCTGCTGCTGTGGGGTTCACTGGGAATAGCCTTTTCCGGGTGAGGGGCCAGTACCGGCAACGCCGCTACCTGTTTCAGCCAGGCATTGGACCGTGACCGTCCCGGCGATCAGATGGTTCACCCACTTCATGGTGCGCCGTACACCGCCGGGTTCGGGCTGACATGGAGCTGCACGCAAAACTTTTTATTCGCCTGCTCGATGTCAATCGGGTCCGCAATCCTGACCACTGGCTGTCCCTTATAAGTAACGGTGATCGATCCAATAATCAGTCCAAGGTCCCGTGCAACTCTATCCGTGCTCTTGCCGTTGTCCGTCGTTTCCAGGAAGGCCGTTCGAAAATCATCTGAAGAGTAATCGTCTTGATGTTGTTTCAGAGTCTCGATAGTTTTCTTATTAGTTATCGAATCCCGCTCAATGATCTCAGGCAGTTCCAGTAGCCACTCGGTCGTGTCAAAACTCAGCTTGAACTGCCGGGCTATCACATTGCTCATATAGAAATCTTTGGGGTTTACAGCCCCGGTCTTGGCGTTGTCTATGAATGTCCAGTGGCGTTGGGTGAACTTGTTGATAAAAATATATTCGGCGAGAGGCTCGCCCGGTTGGTTCTTGCCTTCAGTGTTCGCATTCCCGCTGGGGGTGATGTGAGTTGAAGTCAGCTTATCGAGTTTAACCAATTCAGTGGCATACTCCGTCTCCAACTCCAACAGCCGGTTTCGGATCTGCCGGTCCTGCCAGAGCCTCTCCAGATAACCTCCCAGGGTTTGTACATCAGTGCCTAGCGTTTTTTTGATCATCCGCTGCCTGATCTTCCTGCCTATCTCCCGGGGCATCAAAGCCCTAAGCTGGCGTTCAAACTCCTTGCTCAGTGCCGCCCGCTGGCCCTCCTCCTGCTCTGCCAGGCGTACAATCCGCCCGTCCGCCGTCAGGCCAAGGGTGTTCATTGGCTCATTGCCGGGGTTGTCCGCCAGGTAGCGCTTAATTGCTGTTATGGGGTTCACTGGGAATATCCTTTTCCGGGTGAGGTTCGGGGTCCAGTACCAGCAACGCCGCTACCTGTTTCAGCCAGGCATTGAGCAACGGCCGTTTATCGTCCGAACACTGCCCGGTAATGCCTAACCGGGCCGTGGTAATGTCGGCTTCCGCCTGGATCAGTGTTTTGTGCACGCCAAGCAGCTTTTCCATAAACGCGACCTGTTCATCCGTGCTAACAATGCCCTTTTTCACACGCACCTGTGAGCAGGCTTCTAAGGCCCTGTAGAGGGTGATTTCATTACGGGTAGCGATGGCCGTTAAAAACCGCCCTATGTGCTCTGAGGTGGCTGTACGGCGAAGATACTCCCGCTGTCGGTTCATCTCCGTAGCGGAAAACAGCGGCATGCTGGCCACAATGCCAATGTACTCTTTCCCGAGGGTGGTGTTGTCGGCGGTCACTACACCTTGTGTGCGCAACCCGGCCTCCAGGTTCAGCTCCACATTGAATTTGGTGGGTTCCGGGTAGCAGTTGACGGCCTGCTGGAAGATCCCGTCACTGTCCAGCCTGGGGGCAGGCTCCAGCGAGTTCATATAGCCCTGGTAATCCACCTTCTCCCCGGACAGGGTAGGCAGCTCGAACGGTTTCACCTCCGGCGGGGCCTGCTTCTCTCCGGTGAAGGCATCCAGCAAGCCTGCCTGTACTGGCCAGCACACGAAGCCGAAAAGAATCCCTGCCAATCGCCGGTGCATCCTGCGCCTCCTGTTCTGGTGAATTAACCGGTAAATTGGCTCAACGCCTCCAGGCTTCGTTGCTCCGGGTCCGGGTGTAAAAGCCCTCTGAGCGCCTCCCTGGCCGCAGCAATATTTTCAGGCTCCCAGCCTTCCATGGCATCAGGGATGGCGGCCAGGCGGCTCTCAAGGTGCTGGTGCCAATTCTCCGGTTGGGGGGAGTCCGTGTCGTGGTAGCGGGTACCGGTCATCAGTTCGTACAAAACGCAGCCCGCCGCCCAGCAGTCCCCTCGTTGCAGGGTATGGAAGTCAGGCGCCTCCGGCTTCTCCGGCAGCTCACCGAGCGCGGCACGGTCCAGTAACCCATTCAGCGCTTCGATTTCTGGCGCACGGTAGCCTGGCGTTGATCCCAGAGCGCTCAGCGGCGGTCTGTGGCCAGGGTCGCCAAAATCAGCAGCACTCCCGAGATCGATCAATTTTACGGTCATGTCCGGCATCACAATCACATTCTGGGGCTTCAGGTCGTTATGGGCGATCTGCTGGCCATGCAGGTAGCTCAGTCCATTCGCCATTTGCCCAACCAGGCTGGCCGTATCTTTGGCCGTTAGATGCCGGCTGGTCAGGACACCCAGGTTGGCAACGCCTGATTCGGTGTATAGCGTGATACGGGTAACGGGGCCGCCCTTCAGTGTTTCGTGGTTCACCTCAGCATCCCTTAGCCTGACGATATTCGGGTGCTCAAGCCTCTGCAAAAGTCGGTATTCCGGGTCTGCTTCTGCGCTGTCAGCGAATACGACGTAGGATTTTTTGGCCAGGAGCTCTGATGAATTAACAATGTCAGGGGGTGTTTTATGGGTTACTTCCCGGATGCCAGGCACCTTGTCTGGCCCGGTTTGAGTCATTTTGTTAACCCGCGCCCGGATCGCTTCGACATTGTCCAGCGGGGTATTGTCGTGTTGCACTTGTGGTTTGGTTTCTGGCTCAACGCCAGGCGCCTTATGAACAAGCTTGACCTGGCCGCTGGTAGTGCCAACCCCTGCGGGTCTAAATGTTTGATAACTCAATGCCTGTGGGACTGTGTCAACGGCTCTCTCCTGAAGAGTGGTCTTGCCGGTTAACCAGTTCCAGATTCTCCTGAAAAAACCTTCCGGCTTCGCCCGGGTTATCTTTCTCAAACCGTCACTGCCCTGAGGCGTTTCTCCGGTCGCTGTCTCTTGCCGGTTGGGCTCTGTAACAGGGGATGATGTGGTTCCTTTGATATCCATAAGTGCTCCAGTGTTATCAATCCGTGATTTATTCTGCCCTCGATGCCCGCCGCCCACTGCCCAGCATCTTCGTCCCGCCCAGCACCAGCCCGGCCTCCCACCAACCGATCCCGACGCTCATGGCGATCATCACCCACATTACAAACGTGGTGGCATCGTAACTGGCCTCACTCTGCAAATGGGTTCGCTGAGGTTCCCGGCGCTCCACGATGGCTCTCAGGTTTGGCGGCAAACGGTTCTCCTGGCTGGCGCTCATCAGCCACACCCTGGCCGACATCACGCAGGCCCGGGCCGCCTGCAGCTTCCGCCCGGTGAGCCGGTGGGCATCGTCCACAAACAACAGCGCCCCGGTCTCATGGATATACTCCGCCAGCTGGTCCGCCCGCTGCTGCTGGTTCAGCTGGCTCCAGGCCTGCTTTGGCTGAATGTCGTCCGCCCGCCGGGCATGGCCGCCCTGCTTTTCCAAAACCGCCTCCCGCTGCTGCTCATACCAGCGCTCCACATGGGGCGCGCGGTCCAGCTGGAAAGCGGCTCCGCCTTATGTTTCGCGCCCCAGATATCCTGCCAACGCTCATGGAATCGGCTCAGCCATCGGGTCTTGCCGGAGTCCGCAGCCCCAACGATCAGCTGGCACTGCAGCCGCTTCAAGGATTTTTCCGTGCGGATCTTGAGGTAACGCGCCGTTACACCCCTGTTGGTTCGCTGTCAGTGGCGCTTTTTCCGGCTGTTTTCCATCTACGGTGTAACCCCGTTTATTCCGAAAGAAATCCCCAGAAAAAGCCGAAGGCTTATGGGTAAAAAAATCACCCACAGATTGAGAATAGCTCCTGTTCGAAAAGCCGAAAAAAAAATCGTTAAATCCGTTGAATTTCAGGCGGGTTTCAGACAGGGGCAATGAGTGTCAGCCGGTGGGGTTGGGCAGCAGGTGTCAATTAATGTTCAGCAACCAACAAGCCGTTATTTTGCGGGATGTCCGTCATTTGCAAGTGTTACTTCTGATAAATAACCATCCGAAAACGAAACCTTATTGAGGTGAGCACACTCTATGCATAAAAACCCAAGCTGCTTTCTCCTGCAAGATATTTCATAAGCATTTACTATGACCACAAACAACATCAGCAACCTCTTTCAGGACATTTCCCGGATTGAGCGTTAAGTGGTTTCCGGCATTAAGGTATCGTGGGAACCGGGAGGCGACCGGGTGTAAGGGCAACGACCCATCAATAATAATTCTGCTTTTTTTGCATTAGCTGCTGACTCTCCTTTTTTCCTCGCTTCTTTTTCACTAAAGCCTTTTCTTATGGCTGATCTATAGGCGTTTGACTTGGCATTTCCTATGGCCTTGTTCACCTTGCCTTTATCGGATGCGGCGTATTGGGCTTTGGCCGCCCGGGCTTTCCCGGACTCACGGTAAGCCTTTAGGTAAGTCTTGCCTTTCTCGGACTCACGCCAAGCCTTCTGGACAGCCCTTCTTTTCTCTAACGCAAGGGAAGCCTTCTATTTATCGGTCTGCTGGTGAGCTACTGAGAGCGTGAGGGGCAGAGGTTCAACAGAACCACCGGACGATTCAGGCACGTTAAACTCAGTAGTTTCCGTTGTAACTTGCTCATGTGTGTCTTTAATTAAAGAACCAACCATAGCAACTGGACGTGATGATGGCTGAGAAAAAATCAATGAATTTATCGGGGGTAATTTCTGGGCTATTGGCTGAACGTTTGTCAAGGTTAAATCTGTGAATACAAAGTCATCATCAACAGGTTCACGGGAAAAACCACAAGATAAAATTTGGTCAAGGTCTTCCAGAGACAGTTGAGGTAACACTGACTCACTTTCAGGGGATGGTAATTGAGAAATTGAAAAATCATCAAGCGAACGCAGAGAAGATGGCATTCCTTGATTCATCATATCCTGCCTTAAATATCCATAATGTAATGAATGACGTGTCTGGGTAGAATAGCCAGTCACACCTTGCTTTGAACTGGGAGTGCCAGAGGGTACTAAAGGTGATTCTGGAGGATTCTGTAAACAGGAAGAAATAGTAAAAAAATTTGAGCCAGTGTTACATCTGTCCATTGGATTATTGCATTATTGAATTACTGCTTTAGATCGCTCCTTGATTATAAAAGTTCCTCTCTGACACAATAGTGATGTAAAACTCTTCGAAAGCCAACAGCTCACTGATGAGTAGACGTTGGCGGTCGGGTGTTTCCCGGCTGATGGTCAAGAAACTGTTTGAAACCGGGTTCGTCATGAGCACTGTGTCTTAGTGGTTACATCTCTAACTACCGGGGGGGAGTCACTTAATGTCTACCCCACGGCAAAAACATGATCACATATTGATCAATCCAAGAACATTCATCATATAATGTTCATCCCAACCACATTTGTGTCGCTTGTTCTTGATACCTGCCTTTACTGATGTATCCAGCTTCAGAAGATT
>NZ_JAGHQV010000470.1:0-573 GCF_017744175.1 Thalassotalea sp. G20_0
AGGCGTTATGTTCACACACAGAGAAAAAATCAGCACCTATGAGTTTGAGAGTTCTATAGATTCTAAATGAAAAAGATAAAACTGTTTTTCACAAATATATTTGTATGCTTTTATGTTTTATTTGTTGGATTAATGTTTGTAGTCCTACTATTTGACGTAATAAAAACAGATAATATTGAATGGGTTGGCTTGGGTGGTCATGTTGTATCTAAAAATGTTGAAGAGAATATAACAACCAAAGGCACAAGTTGGTGTCCTCGGGTAAAGTATGAATACCAAATCAATGATATAAAATATATTAACGATAAAATCTACAAAAACACACCTTGTGAATTAACCAAGCATTCAGCAAGGTCCGAGATAAAAGAGTACAAAGAAGGGCAGGCTGTACAAGTATTTTATAATGCAAATGATCCTGAAGTATCAGCATTAATAATTGGTCTAAGCTGGTTTGACTACTTCAAAGTAGTTTTAACATTCATAGCTACTGTTTTCGGAATCTTTGTACTAATCATCGTGAACATAACAAAAAAATCCAGGTGACGCCTACGGCGCACCTGATTTTGGCGTTAG
>NZ_JAGHQV010000471.1:0-573 GCF_017744175.1 Thalassotalea sp. G20_0
CTGATAGAAAATGAAGACGCCATGGTGGCGCTGGGGGGGCATCTGGCAGAAGCCCTGGGTGACCGGGGCATTGTTTTTCTGCATGGTGATCTTGGTGCGGGTAAAACCACGTTCTGCCGGGGTGTCCTTCGGCATCTTGGTCATCAGGGTGCGGTAAAAAGCCCGACCTATACACTGGTGGAGCCTTACGAGATAAATAACCATAAGGTTTACCACTTTGATCTTTATCGCCTTGCCGACCCTGAGGAGTTGGAATTTATTGGTGGTCGGGATTATTTCAGCGAAGCGGCGCTATGTCTGGTTGAGTGGCCAACCCGCGGACAGGGGGAGCTGCCAGAAGCTGATCTGGATATTACCTTTGCCTACCACTCTTTTGACCAGAGTGAGTTGCCCGGCAGGAAAGCGACGATTGTCGCAGTGACTGATAAAGGGAAGCGTGCGCTGGAAACCATAAGAGCACTTCAGGGGGGCGGATGAGTCAGAGAACAGGGATTGTTCGCCGGGTTCTGGCCAGGCTTTCGATAAAACAACGCGCAGCAACACCTACCCGAAAAAGAGCCGCCTCTGGCACTG
>NZ_JAGHQV010000472.1:0-572 GCF_017744175.1 Thalassotalea sp. G20_0
ATCTTTCAATAATGCCCACTGCAGCAGTGGCCCTTGACAAAATTCGGTGCCATGATCCTCCGCCCTATTGCCCGTTGGATAACTCACCAGCTGCGGTCCGCCAAACAGGGCTTCCTGGGTGTGGTTGGGCCCAAGCTGAAGCACCTGACAGTCCGGATAACCAGCCCTGGCCGCAATGGCCCTGGCCATAAAGGTCTTGCCGACTCCGGCCTCGCCCTGCAGGAATACCACAGGATGCTCCTGGACCCTCTGGGCCAAATGCTCCAGACGCCGCGCCTGCCGCAACCGGTCAGGGCGCTGCCGGGCAAGGAGGGCGTCGGGCAGATCCTGACACTGCCCGGGTATCTGATCATTCGTAAAGGCCGTGGCCAGTACCTCCCGGATCTGTTGTGATTTCTGTTGATCGGCCTGATCCCCCGTCAGAATGCCAGCAACTTGGCTTTCCAGCGTCCCAACCGTTTGGCTGATGATGGTGTCTTGCCGGAGTGATTGCCGGTGAGCGATCAGGGTATCTCTTAAGGTTGATCGCAGGTTTCCGTCAAACAAGCATTTTTTCCGGGCCAGCCGAAGAT
>NZ_JAGHQV010000473.1:0-570 GCF_017744175.1 Thalassotalea sp. G20_0
TTTTATTACTAAATACAATTTAGATAGCCTTGATTCGGTATCACTTACCGTGCAAATCAGTTCTGAGCTCGGTGTTAATTTTGGTGAGTCAATGGATGATATTGATGCACTAGCCTCGTTTGGAACGCTTGTTGAACTTATTGAAAGCAGAACGGTGTAGTTGGAGATAAAGATGTCTACTGCAGTAGCGTTACCCCAACGCATTCAATATTGGGCAGCTTATCACGGTGATCGATTAGCCGTTGACGACGGTAGGTGCAAGCTTTCCTACTGTGAACTAGGCAAGAAAGTATCTTCGCTGGCAAAGGCGTTAAATGCTCGAGGAGTACTGCCCGGTGATCGGGTTCTTATTCACATTCAAAAGTCTTGTGATGCCGTAGTTGCACTTCTCGCGACACTCTCTTTAGGTGCGGCTTATGTCCCTTTAGATACGAAATCTCCCAAAGACCGCATTTTATCTATCGTCGAAGATGCAAAGCCAAGCTTGATTCTTTATGCATCCGCTGAACCGCTGTTCGATACAGTCGAAAACTATACAACCTTAGATATGTGTCATGTTGAGGATGTGGA
>NZ_JAGHQV010000474.1:0-569 GCF_017744175.1 Thalassotalea sp. G20_0
CACATGGAGGAAATATTGGTGACCAGTGCCCGGTCGAGCGGTTTGCCCTTAACGTCCTCGTCTTTGCCCTCCTGCCAGCCCTCTTTCAAGCAGGGCAGGGTCAGGAAGGCCTTCACGTCCTTATCTTCCGGTAAGCCTTTGCCATGACACAGGGAGGAAATATTGGTGACCAGTGCCCGGTCGAGCGGTTTGCCCTTAACGTCCTCATCTTTGCCTTCCTGCCAGCCCTCTTTCAAGCAGGGCAGGGTCAGGAAGGCCTCCACGTCCTTATCTTCCGGTAAGCCTTTGCCATTACACAGGGAGGAAATATTGGTGACCAGTGCCCGGTCGAGCGGTTTGCCCTTAACGCCCTCGTCTTTGCCCTCCTGCCAGCCCTCTTTTAAGCAGGGCAGGGTCAGGAAGGCCTTCACGTCCTTATCTTCCGGTAAGCCTTTGCCATGACACATGGAGGAAATATTGGTGACCAGTGCCCGGTCGAGTGGTTTGCCCTTAACGTCCTCGTCTTTGCCCTCCTGCCAGCCCTCTTTCAAGCAGGGCAGCGTCAGGAAGGCCTTCACGTCCTTATCTTT
>NZ_JAGHQV010000475.1:0-568 GCF_017744175.1 Thalassotalea sp. G20_0
AACCAGCAGCAGTGCCCGCAGCTGTGGCACATGTCCACCCCCCTTGGTTATCACGAGTCAAGGTTATTGTAGCTCCATTAAGTGCTGTAGCAGCATTCGCCATTGTGAATACTAGAGTGCCTGCTCCAGATGCCTGAAAAGTCGCAAGGTATGTACCTACAGAGCTCTCACTTCCATCTACAGTCATATTTGTAGTACCAGCAACAGGAGGAGTTGTGACTGTACCATCCGCAGCTATTACAGCAGGAATTGGAGCTGTAATACTTGGCCTAGTTCCTCTTAACAGCATATCTTCGACTTCAACCTTTACAGCCGTCACTGTTGACAATGCGCTTGACATTTGGCTACGTGCGACATAGTTCTGATACTGCGGAATAGCCACAGCCGCCAAAATACCAATGATCGCCACAACGATCATCAATTCAATCAGCGTAAAACCCTGTTGTTTTTTCATTTTTCTGTCCCCCGGGAACATCATTTATAGTTTTTTTAGCATGCAACTTCTTACAAGACATGCGTCTTTTAACCACCCTACCCTGGGTACATCGTCCTTTCTCAGTGTGTATTC
>NZ_JAGHQV010000476.1:0-568 GCF_017744175.1 Thalassotalea sp. G20_0
AGATGGTACAAACAGAGCTGTTTCTGTTCGTTGTAGTACAAAAGCCCCCGAACCTTGCCTCCTCGTGCTTCTTTCAGATAGTCATAATCCTTCTTAACGTGCATGAACCGGTCTTCACCATTATGGTTACCATCAAACAGAATGATCTGTTTATCCTTACCGGAACGCTCCATCACCTGCTTGAGGACGTTAATTCTATTCTCCGGGTCGGATGTATCACCGGACAAGACAGGCGTGGTTTTCGATAGCCAGTTGAAGAGTCTGGCTTGGGTTGTCATGGCGTTCGATTCACATTTTTTCGCTGCCTCTTTAACGGTGGCCGATTTCGTCAACCCAGCCATGGTAAAACCGGTTCCCATGGTGGCTGACAGACAGACTTTATTCTTACTGCCGCTCAAAAAGGCTGCCAGCAATTCGGCCACTTCGCGTTCATTTACCGGTTCCGTCCCGAGCACGCTTTGCGCGCGGCTCATATCTGCGGCCTGCTCCTTAAACTCATCATTACTGCTGGGTGTGGATAACCGGTCATACTCATCAACAACCTTCAGGCCGTCGTATTGCAATGCAT
>NZ_JAGHQV010000477.1:0-568 GCF_017744175.1 Thalassotalea sp. G20_0
CCTTACTATTACTGGCTGAGGTTTCAAGCTCACAACTCAGCAGGTTCGGTTATCCTGTACAGATACTTAAGCAGTCCCATTCTGGATATTTAAAACAACAATTACCGAATCAGGGTACACCCGGTTTTTCACGTACTCCAGGTGTTTTTTCAGCTTCCCATTTACCCCCCTCTGTACATTCAACAGTTACTTTCTCCCAGCCACCACCACGCTCCATTGCCGCAGGCAGTCCGTTGATCAGGTACACTCAACAGCAAGCTCCTGCTAAAACTGTTGAGTTTAAAGCAACTGAATTTTCCGGCTCCGGCGAACTTCTGTCCCCCACGCCTGATCAGCCCCTGGCACTTAAGACACTAAAAGAGGTGAGAGAGTCCGATAACCACAGGACGAATAGAGCCAGATATGCCGCATCCGAAAAAGGCAGGAAGGCCATAGCCAGGGCCAAAGCTAAATACCTGGCATCCAATAAAGGCAAAGAGACCATGGCCAGGTACAGGGCTAAATACCGGGCATCCGATAAAGGCAAAAAGAACATAGCCAAATACATGGCATCCGATAAATACAAAGA
>NZ_JAGHQV010000478.1:0-567 GCF_017744175.1 Thalassotalea sp. G20_0
CCACTTTCTTTTAAGTGATACAGAGCCATGCCCCTGTGGCGGGAAGCCTGTTCTGGTCTTTATTTGATCAATGTATGGTTTCATTAAATCCTGACTCAAGAGCATGTTAACCGGAATTTCAATGACCTCAAATCCTGCTTTTTGCAACAGAGCGATTTTCAGCAGAGTCGAACCATTCCTGGTTTTGAAATCACCACCCACGTAATGATACGGTCCCTGAACTTCAATCACCATGTTGTGATCTGGCAGTAGCAGGTCAACCGGAGGTAATGAATTCAGACTCTTTTCTTCTTCAATCCTCAAAGATGGAATGCATGAGTGGAGTTGATTGCGGAATTCGGATTGACGTTTTGAAACGATTGTCTGGTAATGGGGTACGACCGGACACGGTTTCCCAAGCCAACTTGCGGCCATCGCAATGATGCGTTGATCGTCTTCATTGTCCGGGGATGTATTTTCCAGGCGAATAAACAGGTCATCCATGTGCTTTTCCAGCACGTTACCTTTACTGGTGTTTGGAACCAGAGATAACCTGGCACAGCATACCATTACTCCCCAGAGAGACAT
>NZ_JAGHQV010000479.1:0-567 GCF_017744175.1 Thalassotalea sp. G20_0
AGGCTGAGACACTCTCAGAGATATAAGACTGAAATGAAGTGATAACATTATTATGTCTCGTGTATAACTCACCATATCGAATACATGGGATGTTCCCTGAAAGGGCTTGCTCTTTAGTAACACCGCTTCCTTTAGAAAAGGTACCTATACGACCAAGCGTTGTTTTTATCCACCCTGACTTTCGTTTTCCGCCCTTATCATAAGGGTTTAAAAGTGAATGCATAGCCCCTTGCTTAATCTGCTGCTTTTTGATGATCTGCTGCTCCAGCGACTGGATTAGGGCATCCATATCGCTCAGGGCTTTGGCAATGGCTTCTTGCTCTGCTATTGGTGGAATGGGAATAAAAGCAGAACCTATGCTTTTTACAGATGTGTGTCTGACAGTTGACCCCGTTGCGGTGTCCTTCATCCAGCTTTCATAACTTTCAGATAAGAAAATCCAATAGAGAAACTCTCCATCAATTTTCTCCTGATTATATAAAACCTTCCCAATTCGCTGGTTGTGCAATAGATTTTCTCTATCAACAAAGGCTGGTTTGCCCAGAAGTTTGCAATCAGGAGTTAGGT
>NZ_JAGHQV010000047.1:0-39757 GCF_017744175.1 Thalassotalea sp. G20_0
TAGGTTTTGTTCGTAGTAAGATGCGATCGCTACAAAAGACGCCTGAATTGGTGAAAGGTTTTTTCAGGTTGCATGACACCAGCTATGCTTGCAGGCAGTGTTACCTATAACAGTCATAAATTAGTACTAATAGCCATAACAAATAATGATGCATGGTTAAAATAATTATTGAACAGAGTATTTATGGGTGAAACTTATATGATTAGAAAAAGTCTTAGGCTGGAATTCAATAGTTTAATAATTCAATGGAACGCTCTATTAAATCAACTCAATTCAATGTTGCTTTTGTCGGGTTTCATTCAAGCTCACAAGAACAAAAGCACCAAACTATGAGAAATGAACAGCAGCCGACGTACCAAGGCATATCTGTTCAGGCACTGGACGATCCCTTTCATGTTTACCATAGTCAATCAGACAGGCACAACAATACCCCTGGTCCTTTTAGTTCATTGAATGAATACAATATTGCATCTGTGACCAGTAGCGATCAGGAAGCCCCTGATGAAATTAATATCTCTCAGATACTACTGCCAAGGCTGGATGAATATTCATCTTATCATTCTGACACTACCCTCTTGGATAATTCACTATCATCAATACCAGACATCCACTTTATTCAGAATGAATGGTTAGTGGAGAGCGAGCCTGAGGTCAACGAGCCCATACCAGAGTGGGACCCGGATGGTCTGTTAGCTAATCTTCATGCGATACTTTCTAATCAACAAAATTCAAGGCAAGTTGGGGTAGCTAGCTGGCAAAACCATAACCAAACGACAAGTGATCATCAAACGCGGCAGGTAGAAGAAGTACTGAATGGCAACACCTCAGCAGTTGAGTACCAAAATTGCTATCAGAATCATTCCGATCACTTAGAGCGCCGAAGGGTATCCCAAAGGAAGCGTTACCGGAATGATCCCGATTACGCAGAGCGCCATAGGACATACCAAAGGAAGCGATACCAGAATGACCCTGATTCGGCAAAGAGACGAAGGGAGCGCTATAAGAATGATCCCGCTTTCGCAGAGCGCGAGAGGGAGCGACAAAGGGAGCGTCTCAAAGATCCTGCCAGGCGGGAGAGCAGAAAGATACGCCAAAGGGAGCTTCGCAAAAATCCTGCTTACATAGAGCGTGAAAAACAGCGCCGAAATGAGTTGCACAAAGATCCCGCATACGCTGAACGTAGAAGAAGGCGGCTCATCGAGCGCCGCAAAGATCCCGCTTACGTTCAGCGCCAGAGAGAGTACCATAGGGAATACCTGAAGAAGCGCCGCTTGAGAGTTTCGCAAAGGGATTATAATAAGGGACACTCAAAAATTTGACTAATCGGCCACAATGTCTATTTTTCTCTGGAGCCTCTTAAGGACATTAAGTAGATATACCCAGTAACCAAAAAAATGACATGACGACGGCCCGAAAAACCTCATAGATCCAGCCAGCACGCCCTACTACCACTGCCTGGCACGCTCTTTCGCAGGACTTTCCTATGCGGCAAAGACAATTTCTCAGGCAAAAACTATCAGCATCGCAGGCATTGGGTGGTTGATCGGTTGAAAGCGCTTTCTGGGATTTTTTCCTTGGAAGTCTGTGCTTATGCAGTTATGTCGAATCATTATCCTGTGGTGCTCCATATCAAATAGTCAGCAAGCGAAAAAAAGGGACACCAAAGAAGTCTTACAACGCTGGACGCAGCTGTTTTCTGGCCCGCACCTGGTTCAGCGTTATCTTGCCGGGAACCAGCCAGACAAAGCAGAGCTGGTGCGTGTCGAAAAATATGCCCAGCAGTACCGAGTGAGTGGTGATCTCTATCCTACCTGATCAGCGCATTTTCATTTACTTCAATGTGGCCAGAATTTTCTGATTGCTCTTTCTTATATTGTCTCGATAATGTCTTCTATCTGGCTGTTGCTGAGTACTTTTTATACGCTTCCTGCTTGGTATTAATGAGAATTTATTAAACCGATCAATACTATCATTAAAAAAATGAATGGATGATGTATTCTCTTCACTTTTTAACCCGGATATTTCATAAACGCTGCTACAGCTCGAATAATTGATTTTTTTTGAACAAACATAGCCTGTCAGATCGTAGCACCGTATTTCTCTGCGGTGATATTGCGTCCCGCCATGGCTTTTTGTCAAAAAACATACCGATTTACCTGACACCAGGCGCACTGAACCCTCAACCTCTTTCAGCTGATTCAATAAAACGCCTGCCCACTTAAGAGTTGTGTCTCTTATCCCGGTTTGAGGACTGGCATAGCAGCAAAAGCCTCTGTCACTCGTTGCAGCAACACTTTCATTGGGTTGCTGCTGGGCAGATGTAACTTAACACGGTCTTTATACTCCACCACCTTAACGGCAATTTTGAACAGCTTGGCGATCACTGTTGAAGGCTGAGCCCTCTGCATCTCTGTATCCTTCAATACAGTGGTTCTCATTTCGTAATGCAGAACATACGCGGCACAGGCGTAGTACATACGCAATGCATTCGCCCGAAAGCCCATATCCGATGTCCGATCACAGGACAGATCATTTTTCAGGTGTTTGATGTAATTTTCATCCTGTCCTCTGGGACAATAGAACTGCTCATAAACGCACCGGGCCGAGGCATTCTTGATTGATGTCACTACAAAGCGAGGGTTGTCACCCATCTGGTTCACTTCAGCCTTAAATATGACACGTGTATCCAGCCCTTTCCAGCTCTTCGCCTGATACTGTGCCTCGCCATACAGACGCACCCGGTAAGGTATCGGTAATTTATTTAATCGGGCGTAAGCTGTACGTGTTTGCAGACAGTGGCGAGCTTCTGCCATGCTTTCGTCCGACATTGGCCGTAAGGCCGTTGGATGCCCAGCGCCTTTACCCAGCACGTAATCAGCCGCTTTATCCTGCTCAACAACGTGCATCAACTCAGGTTGGGCAAAGTGACTGTCTCCCCGGATGATGAGATGTGTTTTCGGTCAGGACTGCCGAATCAACGCCAGAAGACGTTTAACAATGGCGGCATTTTCCCGTCCCGAAGGTGTTTTACCCGGCCGAAGAATGGCTGTGATCAACTTCCCGCTCAAACCTTCAAAAATCATCAGTGGCAAGTAGCAGGTGTTGCCGTATTTGGTATTAAACAGACTGTACTGTTGAGCACCGTGGGTCAGGCTGGCCGTGTGATCCAGATCAATGACTGCCAGCTTGGGCGGTTTTTTGTAGCTGCTGAGAAAATGCTCTGCAAAGGCGTAGGCCAGGTTGTGTATATCCCTGCGGGACAAGCCCTTCCCGAGTCGTGAAAATGTGGGGGCTGAAGCCAGATGAGTCTCGGCATTAAGAGGGCTGCGACCGACAGCCAACTTGAACATGGGGTCCTTACGCAAATGGTTGCTGTCATTGGCATCCTGATAACCGCAGGCCATTTGCAGCACTCTTTGCGTCAGAAGATCCTGCATGGAATGGTCAATATAGGATTGATGTCGTTTGTCCTGGATTGCCTTGACAAGCCGGGGAATTAGCTCACTGCGGATGGCCATTTCACGCAGTAACAGCGCGCCAAAATCGGAGGACAACTCTCCTCCGTTAAAATCAGCTCTGACAGTTTTACCATTAACAGGGTGAAAACGAAGGGTTTCTTGTGTATGTTTCGCCATAGCAGGTTCCGGTTTGCTTCTTCCGAAGCTTTCTTTTGGTCGACCCAATCATATCAAGTGATTGGGCGGAACCTGCTCTTATTTATGAAATATCCGGGTTAAATAGTGGGTGTCCTTTTTTTCCTTTTTTCCTTTTTTTTCCTCCTTTTTTCCCCCTGAATTCGCCACAGGAAATTATCTTGTATTTTGGTAATTCAGGAGGAACTTTTTGAGAATAATTAAGTCAGATAATTGTGTCTGCCCGCAGCCAGCATTATTGCTAATAAAAATTGTGGGCCGGAAGTAACGAATAGTCTGAGGATAATAAGGCATATGAATACCCCTACTACGGCTTTAACGGTGACAACTCAGCCAGCGGCCTACCGGTTATGTGACTACACCCTTAATTGTGAGCGAATTAAGCAAGATTCTTTTGGGTGTGGCATCACTACCTCGTTGGCTTGCGGTGGATTTGGCGCTCTTGGTGGTGTTATAGCCCACAAGATTGTAGGCACCATCGGCGGTACTGCAGTTGGTGTCATCATTGGCCTGCCTGTTGGCGCTTGCTTTTCTGGTGCCCTGTGTCTTTGTGTAAATGCCTGCGAAGATAAATGCGATTACATCAAGCTTAGTGATCGAGAGATCAACACCTGCACCGAACTGGCCCACCTTCCAGTTATGCAGCAACAGAAACAGGAGCCACCATCGGCAGAACCTCCGCCTTACCCGGGAATTGGTTGCAACCCTACAACTTCTGTTTGGTTCCTGTCAGAAGCACCTCCGCCTTACCCGGGAGATGGTTCCAGCTGCACAGCACCAGTTCAGTCCCAACCAGGATTGCACTCTTCTTCTCCATTGCCAAGCATCAACAATTTTAGCTCCATTCACCAAAAATAAAGGACAGAATAAAGGACACCCAAAAATTTGACTAATCGGCCACGCTGTCTATTTTTCCTCTGGAGCCTCTTAAGGGCATTAAGCACATATACCCAGTAACCAAAAAAATGACATGATGACCGCCCGAAAAAACCTCATAGATCCGGCCAGTACGCCCTACTACCACTGTATGGCATGCTGCGTTCGCAAGGCTTTCCTGTGCGGCAAAGATAATTTCTCGGGCAAAAACTATGAGCATCGCAGGCAGTGGGTGGTTGATCGGTTGAAAGCGCTTTCCGGGATTTTTTCCCTGGAAGTCTGTGTTTATGCGGTTATGTCGAATCATTATCATGTGGTGCTCCATATCAATAGTCAGCAAGCGAAAAAATGGGACACCAAAGAAGTCTTACAACGCTGGAAACCTCAGAACATACCTCTATAAAAGAACGCATTGAGTCATACGACAGCGCAAACGGAAAAAAACAGAAGGCGCACTTGAAACCGTTAAAAGCTCAGGGCCAAACCCTGAACAGGCGATTCCATACCCACTCAGTAGTTACTTTGAACTGGTTGACTGGTCTGGCCGAATTATCCGCAAAGGCAAACGTGGTCGTATAACTGACGATGTACCACCTATCCTGGAGCGCTTGGGTATTGACCCAAATGAATAGCTGGAGACTATGCGCAGGAATAATCGTTTTCACCGCGCAGTCGGCAAGCTGGCTTCACTAAAGGTTTATGCAGAAAGCACCGGGAAATGCTGGGTTCATGGTATGTCTGTGAGTGGTGATCTCTATCCTGCCTGATCAGCGCATTTTCATTTACTTTAATGTGGCCAGAATTTTCTGATTGCTCTTTCTTATATTGTCTCGATAATGTCTTCTATCTGGCTGTTGCTGAGTACTTTTTATACGCTTCCTGCTTGGTATTAATGAGAATTTCTTAAACCGATCAATACTATCATTTAAAAAATGAATAGATGACGTATTTTCTTCACTTTTTAAAAAGTGGGTGTCCTTTTTTTTCCACTTCACTTTTTAAAAAGTGGGTGTCCTTTTTTTTCCACTTTTTTTTCTAATTTCTTTCCGTTCCGCCCTGTGTCAGCAGTTGTCGGAGTACAAAATAGTTTGATTATTTACCTTAAAGTTTGATAATTCTGGCTGTTGTAGCCCTTTGTTTATCTGCCTTCTGTGTAAATTCCGGCCTGTTTTTTTATCAAACTATTATGTCCACCGACAGCATTTGTAGGAGAGTAATAAAGTATCACACTGAACGCCCCTGAAAGCCGCATTCTACGGTTTCAAAATCCGAAGTTTCAAAAATAAAGTTTCATACTAGAATCAGGCAGCATGACTGATTCTAGATAATTCCAAGTAATAAAGTTTCATACTGACAAAAATTTTGTCCGCCTGTTTTGAGCAGAAGAAGCACATCTCAAACATAAGGCCAACTGGTTAGAATGATTTCTGACCAGTCTTAAGTTTATCCAGAATATAGATCAATAACGCCCATGAATTACAAGTTCCAATGGCTAACTCTAATATCGGCTAAAAGTAATCTCTCCGTATAACTATAGATTATGGAGCTTTGACTTTATCCTTATGCTTCTGATCAAAGGCAATACGCGTTGCAATATCAAGGACTTTTCCACCTGGAAGCCTACTGATAGATGCATTTCTATGAGCAATTATCACAGGTACCAAGGAGCCTTCATATAAATCAGACTCAAATATTTTAACCATCTTAAATACTCGGCCTAGATCTGGATAGAAATTTATATTCGCTTTATCCTGTTTAAAAGATGAGCCAGTTTTATCTTTAAAGGGGTAGGGAACACCCAGTACAAATACATTTCCTCTCTCGGTGTGATAGATCAAGTCTTGCCCATAATAAGTCTCATACCCAAAGACCTGTTCATCTTTCACCGGGGATAAAAAGCGATTTCTGTACTCATCATCTACAAACCGGAAGTGATCTCTTGGTAGATATTTACGTATCATCTGGGAGTGCTCGGCAACTACACCTTGCTTTTGAATCCCTATCATCATCATTGGAGACTGCCCTAAGCTTTTCAACTTTTCATTGGTCTCAAAAATGAGTCGTTGCATAGGGCGGTGCAACCATGCTGGCTGACCAAAAAAAGCAAGGGGGCCATCAATAAAGAAGCAAATATCCGATAAAGCCGACACGTAATCGCCAAGAAGACAATCAAGAATCGTGTGACCTATCAGTAAATGTTCAGCCACATTCATTATACGACTGAGACCACCAGATAAACCGCCATGATCAGTAATAGTTTCATGCAGCCTTAGGGCGTCTGTAGGGTAGATGCTCATACCGCACTTACTACAAGCTGTAACTTCATCCTCTTCGGAAACAGCAAAACCCTTTTGTCCGAATCCGTTATTTAGAGGCTGCTCTCCACAGCTTGGGCATTGGTGAACAAATATGTACCTGTTTTTATCGGATAAAATTCCTTGCTTACCTCCTCCCCAGCTCGCCAAACGGAATAGTGTCTGGAGCAAACTCCCTGCCTTGGGAAGATTAGTTTTGGAATTTACAAACTCCTCATACAGCCGATGACGGAACCCATCCGCAACATTATCCGAACCTTTGTACCTTAAATTTGCACTTGGTAACGACAGAGCTAAAGCCCGAACATCTTGTTCAAGTGCATTCTTTTTGAATGGATCTATGTAGCGCGTTGGCTCTTCCTTACCTAACTCCAAGTATTTTTCAACGTCCAACATGAGTGAGGATACTTTTACATAGCCCACTTTTGTTGAAAGCATCCGCTGACTCACCGATGACTCATAAAAACTGCCATCACTTGCGTGTACAAAGCCAGGCAGAGGCTTAGAATCAGCAACAACTGACACATACTCAGTGGCAAGTTGAGTTCCAGACTCTGGAGTCGGTTCCTCAAGGTAATCACTCTGATCCACCAACCGCTGAAAGTCTGGATTTTTTATAAACTCTGCATGGGCGGTTTTATCCGCCCTTTGATTATTAAACGGCATAGTTCCATTAACTCAGTAATTGATCGAGCTCAGACGACAGGTTACCAGTTGGAGTGGTAGCTCCAGAAGACTCATTGTTGGAAGTAGCACCAGAAATCAGAGACTCAAGTTTATTGACTATCCTCTGAGGCTCGAAGAGATCTATCTGAGTAGGGACAACATAAGGCGACGATAATGTTTTTACTCTTGCAAAACCCACATCCTGCGCCCTTTTAAGCGAAAGACTGAAGTCTGCAAAGTCATAAAACTTTCCTAAAACCCGTAGTTCATCATCATTGTTTAGATGTGTAACAATCCAGTTTTCTGTATTTGCCATGATGTTAGGCTGAACGGAAGAAGGTTCTTGTGTGGCATAAACGAGAGAAATATTAGCTTTTGCTCCTTCTTTTGCAATACGAGGCCAGGTTTCATCAGGCTTTGCATCCCGACCAATAAGGTTGTGAGCTTCCTCCACATAAAGGACGATATTTGGAGAAGCTTGTCCTTGATGAAATATCCCCATAGACCTCATAAATATTTCTCGCGCTATTCTCTCAGAAATTGCTTCTCTTATAGCCGATGAGCCTACAGATAAATCGATTATTACAATCTTCCCGTCAGATAACAGATTGTATATATCAGCTTCCACCTCCCCACTACCTGAAACACTATGGAGTTCTGACAATGGCCCTAAATAAGACTTACACTTGATATATCCACCAATGTCATTTTTATGCCCAATGAGGTTTGCCAAAGCTTTTAGTGTGTCATCAAACCATGGATCTGAGTTATTGCTGCTACGAAGGCGATCACCATAGACCCCTGTTTTTGGTTTTTGAGGGTCGTATTCTCGCTGAATTCGCCTATCAGCTTCACGAGCGTCTAAGATAAAATCCTTTGCAGCCCTTAGGGTTGATGGCTTGGAAAGATCACCATAATGTGATTGTGCCAGAGCAAAAACCTCATCCTGATTAAGGTTTTTACCTTCTTTCTTCACTGCCTGATCGACAAGACTTGGATGCATAACGCTGAAAACTTGACGCATTACCGGCTGTGATGGGACTAGTGATATATTTACAGCTCTTGGTGATTCAAAACCAACGGAGTAAAGAAGGACTTTGAAAGCTTCAACCTGGCGTTTCCAGCGATTAATATCACTTTCTGTTGCTTCTTCCGCTGCTGGTTCTTCCAAAGACATACTAGTTGCCAGGATCTGCATATCATTAGATAAATTTTTAGTTTGACGCAGTTGTTCCTGAATTATGCTCAACCCAATTTGAGGTTCTTGGAAAAAATTATTCCTAATATCTCGAAACCCAGAACGTGGGGGCTTAGTAGAGCGGTAGCAAACTACATCCTCCCCAAAAACATCGGCAATAGATGACCCTTCATCCTGCTTGTTTGCATTCGCGTACTCACCATTTATATCAAATATACATTGACCAATTTTAACATTATTGGACTTACCCGCGACTCCAACGGCAGACGACAGGGTCTTAATCATATTTGACTTACCCGTTCTGGTCATACCGAATACAGCTGTTCGGCGGGCAAGAAAGTCTATGGGATTAACCCCTACAGATACAAGTGCTTCACCTTCACCCCTATGCATGCGATCTGTTGAGGTGTAACGAACACTGCCAAGCTTAAAGGGAGATGGAACTTCGTTAAAACCAAGCTCTGCTGCCTTCTTTTCTGCTTGCTTTCTTCGAATTGGATCTATGAAATTAACAATAGTAGTAAGAGCCTGCGAAGTTGGCTTGTAAGCCCTCAAGTGAGAGGCTGACGCAAAATTTTCTATATCAGCCCCAAGCATTAAATTACTATTTTTTAGATAAAAAGATCCCACAATACGGCAACGAATAGCACCAAATTGAAGTTCGGTATGGGTAAACTTGTCAAACCCATCATATTCATCAAACTCAAAGGTATCACGTCCGCTCTGGCGGGCCCGCTCCACTTGAGTACGCTTGGTATAACTATCAATCATGGCATCAATTCGTGTACGATCCATGGGCATATCCGCTGGCCCCATGACACGAAGAAGCAATACTTCACGGTCTATCTTTGGTGTTTCGGCATAATTCCCTGAATAAAACGCTGATGCCAAGACAAAGCTATTCATCGGCAATCCACCAACCATCTCCTTCCAGTAGTCATTACTTAGAATTACAGCTTCTTCAAAGTTGACAGAAATCGCAAATCCAACATGTCTGTCAACATCAATCAATGCTGTTAGAGGATTTCGGTTTGAGATAGATTCATGATGAATGCCAGACATACAGCCTCTCATACTGTTAATTGAGTACTAATTAATACAAAGGAGTCATGACAGAACTTGAGCACCACTGCTCAAGAATGTTGGAAAGTAACACTTGTCTGCTAATGCATACTCCTCACAGCAAAACTAATATACATACACACCAGCACATATGCACGTTCATATAATGAGTAGAGTGTCAAAACATTGATGGCTATCATTTATGGGCAAACAGGTGAGTGAATCACAAGGCAAGTACTTACCACAAGCAAGAACCCCGTATTGCATACGCACTACAGATACAACCCATTGCAGTCGCTCTCTGCTTCCCTGCAATGGTTTATAAAATCCCCAACGGCTCAGCTCCAGATAAGTGTTGACGTTTTTCATCAAAACATCTGATAGTGTGCTGTGCTGAGGAAACCGGCAACCCCGAAAACATCTCAAATTTTCTGGCTTCAGGGAGTGTGCCAGCACATAACCTGAACTGAGCCCTCCCCAGCTATAGTATTAGTCAATAATAGGGATGGCCACGTCGCCCTATTATTGGTATAAAGAACTATTTGATCACCCCCCTGCAATACGGAGTTTTATGGCATTTCACTCTCCTCTTAGATATCCTGGCGGCAAAGGCAGACTTTCCATTTTCATGGGTCAGGTTATCAAAGAAAATAATCTAATCGGTGGCGACTATGCTGAGCTGTATGCCGGTGGGGCAGGAATAGCCATATCTTTACTCCTGTCAGGTGTGGTAAACAGAATTCATATCAATGACTTAAACCCATCTATACATGCCTTTTGGTACAGTGTGATTCATGACACAGAAGATCTATGTCATTTAATCGAAAAAACCCCCGTAAACATGGAACAATGGTACTTACAAAGAGAGATTCAGCTTGAAGCGAATATTAATTTGCTAAAGCTTGGGTTTTCCACTTTTTTTCTAAATCGCACCAATCGATCTGGAATCATTAAAGCTGGGGTAATCGGGGGGAAAGACCAAAAAGGAAAATGGAAGCTTGATGCTCGCTACAACAAGCCGGACCTTATCGATAGGATCAAGCGAATAGGGGCTCTATCGAACCAGATCTCATTGTATAAATATGATGCATGTGCTTTTATCAGGCACGTTCTTCCCACTATTCCCGACCGAAGCCTAGTATACTTAGATCCGCCCTACTACAACAAAGGCAAAGAGCTTTATCAAAATCACTACCAACATAAAGACCATGAAAATATTGCTCGCTTAGTGAACAATATTAAACAGCCTTGGCTAATAACTTATGACAATGTCCCAGAAATCAAAGATATTTATTCTGGTCATAGAACCTCTGACTTTGGCCTCAACTATAGTGCTCAGAAAAGCTACAAAGGTTCTGAACTTTTAATAGCCAAACCTGATCTTAAATTACCCTCATCAGTCAAACCAACCAGGGCAAGCTTAGAATTACCAGCAGCATAAGTGCTGAGATATAAGTACGTTTTATTAGTCGATAAAATAAGATCGTACTTACTATCCATTCGAGTCAGAATATTATCTTCTGAGATGATCACATCATGGCACATTTTCCCGGCCATTCGAGAAAGGAAGAGTAACCAGACTCAATTGCTGTACGCGGCCTTCATAGTTATATTTACACCCCAATATGGCTACATTTTCTCCACCAAACTACGGTGAAGCCTGGTCGCCCATTGTGTGATTGCTATCGATTCCACAACCCTGTTTGAGGAAGTTTTCGGGTGTGGAATCCCTTGATACCCACCTTTACCACAGACTCTTCTGAAAATATTGGTTGGCCAACGAAGAGATTGTCGTAACAGCTTTCGTTCGATCTCTACTATCAGCTGGTCATCCCAGCCTGCAAGTGAAGGCAGCTTTAGCAACAGAGTGGAGAGTGCCTTTGCTTCATCCGAAGTATCAACTTCCAGTAAGTGAAATACCTGATCTTCTGACCGGATAACGACAATGGCCATGCACCTTGGGCTGCCATTCGTTTTAAGAAGATGTTTTTTACACCTCGGCAGCTCTGGCAATTTGCGAATATCCTGGGATAGAACGGCGCAGGCATAGTCCTTTTTCAGGACATCCAGCATCTGCCAAAAGGCATCAAACTTGTTACTGTATAGGTTGGCATCATCCGTTGTATCTCTGACTGAATCCCATTCCATTCCCCGGAGTGAGCCAGTCGTAGTTGCTTCTTCAATACTGACGTGTAGCGGATCAGTACTTTCACTTTCTTCGTCTTTGCGCCCGCCAGCCCCAACTCTTTTTCTATCCGCGAGTTTTGCTGTCTTGAAGGCCTGACTAAAGCTGAATTCAACAGGCGGTGGGTGGAAAATGCTAACCCCCTTGTCCGTGCTGGCATCCTCTTCCTCTAATATGAAATCAGAAGCTGCTTCAGTACCTGCTCCACCACCTCGTAAGCCTGAACCACTGACCGATATTTCAAACTTCGGGTGATAAAATTCAATCAACTCCGGCATCTCTGCCTGAATATTACGTATTGCGGTGACTTCATAGACGAAGATGCTGCGAGTAGTCCCATCAAACTGACCTCTTACCTCAAACTCAGCAAAGGGCAGTGTTGGTGGTGTAAATTGAAAGTTCCAGTGCCTGTACCCCCTCGACTCCGTTGCGGTCAACTTTTGATATTGTCCAATACTTTCATACGATGCACGGGCTTCCTGGTCGATTAATATCCAGCTTAAAATACTGCGAACTTCCGGGTCGTTGAAAGAGATCAATGGGTAGGTGGAACTTGGCATGACATTGATCAGCGTCGTGTTAGCAGCGGAGTTTATATTGATATCAAACTCCGCTTTCAGGCTGTCTGGCTCCAGGGCTGTCCGTGACAGATAACCATCATGCAGGAACAGGGCTCTTGCCAGTTCAAAGTGTGGTAAATATACCGTGAGCCCATTTTCAGCCTGGAAAACAAAGCACAATTGCTCTTGCTCTATGGGTTGCAGGTTCTCCAGAATAGGGCAGTCACTTAAGGGCTCAACCTTCCAGCAACTGGTATCCGTGATGGAAAACACTTGCCGATAACCAGCCTGCTTATAAGGATTGGTTGGGTTAAACACACGTCTTCTGGCCAAGACAGGGGCATGGGAAACAGTCAGGGATTTTTTGGGCTGAAAAGGGTAAAAGCCAAGATTAATCCCCCACTGGGAGCCAGTGGTTCTTCGGAACAGTGAGCCAATGGCCCTGACCTGAGTATCATCCGCAAGATGTTCAAATCGTATTCCCTGCATGATATTTCAGTACTTCCTGTAAAAAGCGGTTTGTGATTGGAGTTATGCGTTCATCACTCAATCCTGACATACGAAGCAGCAGCCAACGCTCTGGCCTATCAGCCGGATACTGGCAGGACAAAAGAGAGCGGGTAATACGCCGTATTTGATAGTCTGTCGTCTGCTCGCAGTAGCGATGAAAGAATTGATGTACGAGTGGATACTTGTCTGGATTTTTCTCAATGCTTGCAGCTGATTTCTGAAGCTTCGATAGATACCAGCTTTTTGACCATCTGGGGGAATCCAAAAGCGGTTCGTACTCATCACGGATTATGACCAGTTTCCTTACGGTATTCCTGTCCCTTCTATGCCAGTTAATCTTCGGTGAAGTCTTAGGTCGTTCTTGCCTGAACTGATGATTTATATCGAGAAGCCAGGCCTGATCGTGTCGATATAACCAGGCGTATAATGCACCATTTCCTTTCCTTGCCACTTTGGAACCATATTTAACTACCAGAGCATGCCATTCCTTGCGTTTTGGTTGTATCGCTTCTGCTGGCTGTTGGCTCTCAGGAGGCAACTGCTCACATTGATCCATTAGTGACTGAATCACTTTGACCTGAGAGATAACGTCGGTGATTCGGCAGTCATCAGGCAGGAAAGGTGCCAGAGCAACAATGTGCTCAAGGTAACTGAACGATTTTCGGTGTTTGCGAAAAATCCCTCTTAACCAGCATGACTGATCATCAGAAACGTGAAGCCCTTGTGCATTCAGCCACCCCATCGTCCAGTATTGACACACTCTCTCCCTGATGGATTCATACCGGATTTGCTGCCCACGATTGCAACCTGCTTGCAAAGCCAGCCTTTTGTAAAAGTGGCTCCACTGTTCAAAGCTTGCGGATTCAGCAGGCAGCGACGAGAGCAAAAGACCGGTTAGAATAGCGACTTTCCTATCCTGCTCTTTTCCCGGTTGATCTTTCACAGCTGGACAACGTTCTGGTGAAGCGGGGAAGAATTGGTGCCTGTGGTATTCATGCCGTAACGATTTGGCGGCATGAAGTTTCCCATGAACGATACAGCAGTTCGCACCGGCCAGTTGCCATTGTCTTGCCCAATAATATTCCCCATAGGTTTTCTTCTGCTCATCAAGACATTGAGGGCAATAACACATGCATCGTTCTTGCTTGATTCTTGAGGCAGCGACACCCAACGCTAAATGAATGGCTCCCTGCGAACTGGATGCCATCCAGTTAAGGCAATTCAGCCTTCGATTTTCCGTGGTAAAAGGGGCATAAACGGGAAACAGAGTGTGCTGGTAAGCTAATGACTCAGTGCTATAGCCCAGCGTTTCCGGGTATTGTCCGGCAATATTGGCCAAATGATTTGGGAGATCAACCGTAGCAATGATTTTCCGGTCATCAAAAACCTCATCCAACAGCATCTTTGGGCTGGCGATTCCATGGTGTACCCCCGCTCTGGCAACAACGCTGTAGATCAGCTCATCTGGATAGGGTCGGGGGAAGTTCAGCATCAGCCAGCTTCCTTGAGCCAGGCTTCTGTGTTGAAGATCATGCCAGACTGCTTCAATCCATCGTACAGGGATGCATCATCATCCACCTGAGTGAATTTAAATCTCAGATCACTGGTTTCAAGCGTATGCCAGTCTTTAGGGCTTATGCTCTTATTCTTTGTTTTTGTTGAGTTACCATCTGGCTTTTTCTCTGGTTGATCATACCAATCCAGAACGACCGGGATCAGTTCACGCACTGTTAAACCGGGCTTTTGCTTGAAAGCTTTCTTGATCAGCGGAACCAGTAACTCTGACGTACAATCCATGGCAACCAGCAGGTTATGGAGCCTCTCTGCCTGCTCATTACCACCATATTGTTCCAGCTCTTCCTGTTCTGAAGCCATTGACTCTTCAATCTTTGCACTCAGTTCCAGCAACTTCTCATCAATCTCCGGAAATGTCAGGTCAGAGTATTTGGCAATACGCTCTTCATCACCTGAGCGAAGGGCATCCAGCATAGGGTGGACAGGCTTAAACTCGTCCGTATAGACTTGCCTCATTAACTTCGAGGTCAGACGTTCCGTGCGAGTCGCTATTGCCCTGAGCTGCGCCAGTACAAATAGCTTGACCACAATATCCAGAACGCCTTGGGAAAGCTCATACCAGCAGTCCCGAATGTCGTCGCTCAACAGCTCGTCACGCTTCTGCAACCACTGATATTTCCAAAGCTTGTCTGTGAAGGCGATCCATTCACTTTTTTGTATCTTCCCGGTTTTCGGATGTTGCGTCGAAGGCTGTTGTTTCATGGGGTGCCATATCAAGGCACCAAACCCGGCACCACGACGGCCTGACCGGAGATCTGTTTCAAAGATAGGTCTGGCTTTGGGTGTACCGACCATAACCACAGGCAGGCCAATGACGTTGACCAGCGTGACGAAGAAATTCAACATTTGCTCTACGCCACCGGAACGCTGGCGACTAAGATGCTGGATTTCATCAATCACAAGAACACCAATAGCGTGCAGGTTGGCAATCTGACTCATCAGCGCCAGCAGGGTATCAATGCTGTGCCGCTTCAGTGCATATTTTTTCTCGTAATCCGTATGAACCAGATTATCGATGGCTCGAAAGAAGTGGATACACAGATTCTTTAGCGAACCATCATGGGGACAATCGACCTTCAGATAAGTGATCTGGATAAAATTATACGCTTCGTGGTAAAGCGCTTGAGGGTAGGTTGCCAGGATTCGGTTAAGTGTTGTGCTTTTACCGCTACCAGAGCATCCGATTAGTGCCAGACTACGAGCCGTAGACTTGGCTTGCTCAAAGCGAAAAACACCCAGTTCTCCTTTCATTAGCCGTTCGTAGCCATTTTGCATATGAGCATTCAGGGAGCCATCAGACAGATTTCTGCCGACATAGCCCCTGCGAATCATGATGGAAAGTTTGGTTTCCAGTTGAATATGATTGGCCAGGGGCTGGAAAAAATCATCAAGCAACCGGGCGATGATATGAACCCGTTTACTACCATCAACAAAGGCCTCCCGAGGGTCATAAGTGACATCTCCCATAAGCCCTTTTTTAATATCCTGCGTTGTTAGAATAGGCGGCAAGGCTTCAATCAACGGGTTGCCTCGGTATTGTGCTACTCTAGGATCAAGGTAAACGGCCTTGGTGATGTTGGTTGGTAATGCCATTCAGTCATCCTCATCAAAAAGCTCGTCTATATGATCAGGAAAGCTATAGTCTTCAGCTGATTCAGTAATCGGAATCACTTGAGCGGATTCCTTCTTTTTCGTTTCTGGTAAGTAACCTGTCCGTTGACGTTCGGCCTCTTTTTCTCTTCGGTGGTTTTCACCTATCGCACTCAACTTTTCGGCATTGGACCGGTGATCAGAGCTTGGAGCGAGGGAGATCGCTGACTTGATTTTCTTGTCAATCAGGTCCTCCAGCTCCCGTTTTTTCTTGTCAGCCTCAAGCTTGCTGTGAGCGAGCGTTTTTTTCTGCTGTTCTGTCACTTGCCACACATCCCAAAACGAGCAACCGGCAAACTGCCGTGATCGCTGGGTTAAGTTACAGACCCAGTACTTTGACGTGTTTTGCTTTGGGAACAGGTAAATACAATCTGCAACCCTGGGGTCATAGGCAGCATCCATTGTTTCTGGACGAGCAACCTCTGATGATCTGTGTAACCAGCCCTCTTTTAAAATTTCCCCGGATGTATAGTAGACACCGAAAACACAGACTCCCAGTTCAGAAAAAGTGGCTTTGGTACGTGGGAGCAAGCTGACTCTTAAGGCATCTTCCGGAACCACTCTTAACCGACCAGTTCGATGTTTCACACCCCATTGCCATAATGACAATGGTGTCATTGGTAAGTCTGAAGGTATATCACTATCCCGATCATATTTTTCAAGTGCATGAAATTGGTTGTGGTAGAGAATGGAAGCAAGAATAATTTCTGTGAATTCCGTTATCGTTATTTTTCCGTCCAGACGGTAATCCTTTCCTCCACACTTTTTGACCGTAGTACCTTGAACGACGCCGGGAGCATAGGGCTTGAAGTCGGCCTGTAAAGACCTAAAACTTCTCTCGACGATGCCCTTGGCGTCACCACGATAAGGAGGCGTATTCTCAATCCGGACAGAAAAGTTACGTTCCAGTGACTCGATCTGGTGCCCTAAAAGTTCTCCCCGGTCAGCTAATATCGCATCAGGTACTCCAACCACTGGCCAGTCATCTGTCGTAATTTCAAAACCGAATTGCCTGCATAGCTCAACTTTATCGGTCATGGACATGGCCAGAGCCTGCATAGCAGCAACGTAGGAGGCATCCTCAAAACCAACATAAAATCCAGCAATCATGCGGCTGAAAACATCAATGACAAGATAAACTGTTGGTCGTCCAATAATATTTCCTCGGTCACTGTCTGACACCAGATAGATATCAGCAATAGTGGCATCTATCTCGAACCTGGACCCAGGCCCCAATACCTGAATGTTAGCAGTTGCCGATAATGGCCTGATGTCTTTATTGAACTCAATCCTGGTTGCTTGTTTCTGGATCTTCTCAACCTGGTGATACTCCCTCTTGAAGAAGTGCATCATCTGCCATTGGGAAGGTATTTCTGACTCAGGTGTATCCGGAAAATAATTTTCATAAAGATTTTTAAACTTCCGGTGCGCTGCTGGAAAAGACCTTTTTTTCTCATTGAGAACATAACGGTCAATCGCGATACGAAACAGTTTCTCAACTTCAGCATCAACAATCGCTCCCACCCCCGGCGTGTACTCTCTTGGTCTTCCCAGTTTCTTGCCAGAAGAGTGCCGCTTTTTTCCTTTACCTCCGGAGTTTTTATAGTCAGGCAGTAAAGCATTCGGCGTTTGCCCACGCTGCCAGTAACGTCTGGCCAGGCGGTACAGAGTCTGTTTGGTAGAACCCTTTTCTTTGATAATGACCTGAATGATATGCGATCTGACCTTCGGGTCATAAAAATCCGGAGCACTTATCAATGGCTTTATTAGCTGATAGTTGCTTTCGCGCTTTACATACGCTGCTGTCCCTTGCTCAGGGGACAAGTATGAAAGTTCTTCATATGGGTCATCTATACGGGTAAGTGTTTCATCAATAATGGCTGCTTCTAATTCATTCTGGAGTACTAGCGAAGGAAAAGAAACTTCATCTTCAACTTTGATCCAGACTAAATGATCCTGAAGCAGTTTCAGCACCCGATATTTCTCAGCGTCGAAATGCAGCACTTCATTGACTCGAAACACTCTGTACCTCCTCTGACACAACGGCTCTACCAACACTTAGGTCGGAAGATTTGAGCTTTGTATGTGGAATAAGGATATCAAATATCAAACTGCGTCTTGCCATGAGTTGCCGGATTTCCAAAAGGGATTGTCCTGCTGGCAGGTCGTAGGCCATATCCAATTGCTTTGCGATCTCTATCAGAGGGTCATTGGGCTTTTTGTAGAAGTAGTGTGTGTAGAAATCTACCCTTTCCAGTACTGTTTGGTTTTCCAATTCATCCCGTTGAGCAGGATATAACCAGCCAATATTTTGAAATACGACTTTGGGGATGTCTTTTTCAGTAATTAGCATCCATGGAACATTTTTCTTTATCCAGTAACGACGTTCAAGCTCCAGCTTCTCTACGGTTCTGATGTCATGAAACGCTTCTTCATACTTTGCCTGAAGCACAAATTTTGGATTTATCCTGTCAGAAGCATTCACCAGAAAATCAGACGACATAATCTGATTGACACCACGCAGAGATGGATGGGCAATGCCGGCCTCAACTGCTACGGAAAGTGTATCTTCCAGACGGAGGGGAAATTGTTCTCTGATATCTGTAGTTTTGGTGGACCACTCAAGCAGCAAAAAGACGGCAAGCTCAAGATCAGATAAAAGGTGATGGGTTCGTTGCGATTTATGGCCAAAGACACGATGAGAGCGCCCCTCTGATGGTAAATCCCTGACCGTCAACCAAGGCTTATAATCTTTGCCTTGACCAGAGCCCCGGCCTTCTTTTATCCATCGCCGATTTTTCGCCTCTGAGTTACCGTACTGCTTTTTTGCCATAATAAAAACCGTCCAGCCTACCCCTCAAGATCCATAGGGTAACGCTGGACGGTTTTAGTATGCAACTTTATTACTTGGTATGATACTTTATTACTCAGTATGAAACTTTATTACTCTCCCACAGCATTGCTGCCACCAAATACCCGTATTATTCAACCGTCACACTTTTGGCCAGGTTGCGCGGCTGATCAACATCGGTACCTTTGATAATCGCCACATAATAAGAGAGCAGTTGCAGGGGAATGGTGTAAAGAATCGGGGCAACCACTTCCGGCACCTCGTCCACCGGCAGAACCCGGACACCTTCGCTCTCGGTCAGGCTGGCCAGTTTATCCGCAAAGACAAACAGCTGTCCGCCTCGTGCCCGCACCTCTTCCATATTGGATTTCAGTTTTTCCAGCAGGTCGTTGTTCGGTGCCACCACAATTACCGGCATATCGTTATCGATCAGTGCCAGTGGGCCATGCTTCAGTTCACCGGCCGCGTAGGCTTCGGCATGGATATAGGAAATCTCTTTAAGCTTCAGAGCCCCTTCCATGGCAATGGGGTACTGGGTACCACGGCCCAGGAACAGACTGTGATGTTTATCGGCAAAGGCTTCCGCCATGGCTTCAATGTCATCACTCAGGGCCAGGGTACTCTTCAGGATGTGTGGCAGATTCCGTAATGCTGAAACAACATTGGATTCCTGTTCCGGGGTCATTCCCGTATGACGGCCAATGGCCGTCACCAGCATCAGCAGTGCCGTTAACTGGGTGGTAAATGCCTTGGTGGATGCCACGCCAATCTCTGCACCGGCCCGGGTCATCATGGCGATATCCGATTCCCGCACCATGGAAGAGCCCGGCACATTACAAATGCTCAGTGAGGCCATATAGCCCAGTTCTTTCGCCAGTTTCAATGCCGCCAGCGTGTCGGCTGTTTCACCGGACTGGGAAATGGTGACAAACAGGCAATCCTCCGGCACAAAGAATTTCCGGTAGCGGAACTCAGAGGCAATCTCAACACGGCAGGGAATACCCGCCAGCTCTTCAAACCAGTAGCGAGCCACCATACCGGCATGGTAACTGGTACCGCAGGCGACGATTTGTACGGCGCGGGTTTTATTGAGAATCTCCTGACCTTCTTTGCCCAGGATATCAAGATTCAGCTGATGCTCACCCAGACGACCTTCCAGGGTATTGGCGATGGCTTCCGGCTGCTCGTGAATCTCTTTCAGCATGTAGTGGCGATAAGGGCCTTTATCTCCCGCATCATGCTCTACATCACTGTCCCGGGCATCTCGCTCAACAGGGTTGCCAGCAGCATCCAGAATCGTCACCCCGTTGCGGGTCACTTCCGCTACATCGCCTTCTTCCAGGAACATGAATCGGCGGGTCACCGGGAACAGTGCCAGCTGGTCGGAAGCGATAAAGTGTTCGCCAATACCGACCCCAATCACCAGTGGGCTGCCGGAACGCGCGACCACAAGACGTTCATTGTCGTTGCAGTCCATCACCACCATGCCATAGGCACCTTCCAGCCTGGCTACCGATTTCTGCACGGCGTCGAGCAGGGAGTCGCTGCCCTTGAGTTCCAGGCTGACCAGATGGGCAATAACTTCCGTATCGGTATCCGAGGTAAAGACATAGCCTTCGCCCTGCAGAAACACTCGCAATGCTTCATGGTTTTCAATAATGCCATTGTGGACAACGGCAATATGATCTTCTGATACATGAGGATGGGCGTTACGCTCACTGGGTGCCCCATGGGTGGCCCAGCGGGTATGGGCAATGCCGGTACCGCCCCGAAGCGGGTTCAGGGAAACCGCCTCGGCCAGTTCAGATACCTTGCCGGTACGCCTTTCTCTGTGAAGTTCGCCATTGTCGTTAATAATAGCGACACCTGCTGAGTCATAGCCCCGGTATTCCAGACGACGAAGCCCTTCCAGCAGAATATCTGCTACATCTCTTTGCGCTACAGCACCAACAATCCCACACATAGTTGTCGATCCCCTGGGTAATCATAAAGGTTGCAAAAATCATCAGGGAGTGGATGAGTCATCTCCCCCTTCCTGTAAATCTCAGTCTTTCTTTACCGGGCGCTGCCAGCCTTCGATATTGCGCTGCTTGCCACGTGCCACGGCCAACTGTTCATCGGGAATATCTTTGGTAATGGTGGAACCAGCACCGGTGGTTGCACCACGCCCAATGGTCACAGGAGCCACCAGCGAACTGTTGCTGCCGATAAAAGCGCCATCGCCAATCACAGTTCTGAATTTATTGACACCATCGTAATTGCAGGTAATGGTACCAGCGCCAACATTCACCTTATCGCCGACTTCAGAGTCGCCCACATAGCTGAGGTGATTGACCTTGCTGCCTTTGCCAATCACGGTTTTCTTGATTTCCACAAAGTTCCCGACCCGGGCTTTTTCCTTAAGTTCGGTGCCTGGTCTCAGTCGGGCAAACGGGCCAACCTCACACCCGGCAGCGACAACCGCATCTTCAAGAATGGAGTGTGCCTTGATAACGGCACCTTCCCCGATAACAGAGTTGCGAATCACACAACCGGGTTCGATATAAACGTTATCTGCCAGCTCAACCTTGCCTTCGAGAACCACATTGATGTCCAGGGTAATGTCATGGCCAGTCTTAACGTCGCCACGAATATCCAGACGTTGTGGGTCAATGATCGTGACACCATTCAGCATCAGGTTATTGGCCAGCTGCTGTTGGCGGGCACGTTCCAGCTCCATCAGCTGGACACGGCTGTTAACACCTTCCACTTCAATTGGGAGCTGCGGCTGGACATGAATGACCGGGGTATCTTCGGTCACGGCCATCGAGACAATATCGGTGAGATAGAACTCATGCTGGGCATTTTCGTTCTTCAGGCCATTGACCCAGCCACTGACCTTATTGCCGGGAATGGCCATAATGCCAGTATTCACTTCATTAATAGCCAGCTGCTCCGGGCTGGCATCCTTATCCTCAACAATGGCCTGTATGTTGCCAAAACCATCACGGATAATCCGGCCATAACCGGAAGGGTTGGCCAGGTTGATGGTCAGCAGGCCCAGGCGTTCACCGTTACTGGCCGCCAGCAATGACTGCAGGGAAGAGGAGTGAATCAGGGGAACGTCGCCATAGAGCACCAGCACCACATCAGCACCTTTGCAGCCCGGCAGCGCCTGCTGCACAGCATGGCCGGTACCCAACTGCTCTTCCTGAACCACCCAGTTCAGATCGTAGTGGCCCAGTGCCTGTTTTACCTGCTCTGCACCGTGACCAATCACCACATGAATCTTGCCGTCACCGACTTTTCTCTGCGTGTGCAGGGCACTGAGGATCACATGCTCCAGCATGGGCTTGCCGGCGATACGATGCAGCACCTTTGGCAGTTTGGATTTCATGCGGCTGCCCTGCCCGGCAGCAAGAATAACGATATCAGCTCTCATGGTAGCCTCGGTCGACAAAGTGCCCCGGCGGGAGCATCTGCTTTATAACTGTTTCGTCTGGCAACGTAAAAACAAGAGCACTTTCAGGTATCAAGCCTGATAAATCGGAATGTGCTTTGGGAGAAAAATACCAGAACAGAAATTATGTCTTTCTGAAATGTCAGGAATATTGAACGATTGGAGTGATTGGCAAAGCCTGCCAAAGTTATTCAACCACTGACTCCTGAATGCTCGAAAATCTACTTCACATCAGTAGGTTAATCACAGTGCGTAAAAAGACAACCCTTTATGTCATAAAATAATTGACAACAGTGCAAGCAAGAGCAGCACTGACAGCACGGTTTACCCGGTGTTTGACCCGGGTGTTCCGGCAACAGGATTCATACTTTGTCTGACCATTTTTTCCAGCCGGTCAAGCTCATTCACAATCACTGGTTGTCTTTTATAATAAGTCCTGCATTCAGCAATTCTGCGCAGGGGATTGACGCCTGAGAACTCTTCATCAATTGTACGCTCACCGGTCTGATCACTGATCAGACGACCATAGTCAAACTTCAATTGATTCACCAGCTCCCTGACCTCTCGGATGGTAAAATCCTCCGGATCCAGATGGGCAATGACTGAGGAAAAACCTTCCGCTTCCCGGTAAATAACAGAAACCGGCAAATGGTCAGATAACCCGCTCTCCAGATCATAGGCAACATCCAGCCCCAGTTGCCGTATTTCGGTATGGGATGCCCATTTTTTTTCAGTGTCCCTGTACACCAGCTGGCGGTCATAAATACAGTGACTTGCCACCTCGGGATGTTCTTTCCAACGCTTGCTGCCCCAAGGTTGACGCACTCTGTTTCCGGCCCCGAGATACCATGACCCATCCGGCTCCCGACGATCTGCCGCCTTGATGGCTGCCTGGTCGCTATTGACAAAAAATGACTCACTGCGCTCAACCAGCCGAGTATCATTTTCTTCATCATGGGTCTCGTAGTAACTGTCAGAGAATTTTTCCCCCAGTGCTTTCCTGCCCTGTTGATACTGTTCGTTTTTACTGACCCTCCCCTGCTCGTCTGACCGGGCAATGTTCAGGTCTCCCATCAGGAAGACGCCATGATGGTGTTTGTTATTCCGCCTGTCGTTATTGCTATCCGCATCAACCCACCGTCTGATCTGCTTCAACTCGCCAACGCGGATCGCATCATAGGTTTGACCGTCCTTAGCCTGAAGGTGGGTATTGTAAACCACGGCCGTTTTATCGTTACCGAGATCCAGTACGATGCGCAGCAACCCTTTATTGGCCAGCTGGTCTTCTGCGGCCAGATCAGAGAAAGGCCGGAATGTGACCTCCTTTACGGGGTATTTGCTGGCAATGGCCAGGCCACTGTTCAAGCCGGTTTCCCGGGGAGCAACACTGTGCACAATATGATGATAGTGGCCACTGAGATCCTGGCAGAGTCGCTTCGCCGCCTGCTGGTCAAACACTTCCTGAAAGCAGACAATATCTGGCATAGTGCCGGGATTGCGGGTTAATGCTGCGGCAATCTCCCCACTGCGCTGCTGTGATGAGCGCAGGTCGTTCAGATTACGGATAAACGACGGCATCAGGCCAGTATTGTAGGTCATCAAATGCAGGCCCTGCTCAGGATCATAGACGGCGGGTGGCACAGAAGACTGAATCAGGGAAATGTCGTTCCTGAACAGGTTGCCGATCATGCGCAGGGAGAACCCCAGGATTCCCAATGCCAATGAAGGCACCAGAAATAAGGTGACGGCAGTCACCCGGGCTACTTTCCTGGCCCACAGTGGTACATTTTGCGTCTGTTTTTCACCCTCGGAAGGCGTGCTGCTTTTGCCGGGTCGGTCATGGGCAAACAGCCTGGTTGCCGAATCGACGACCAGAGAAACCGGTCGGGACAGAAACCGGCCAAGGTAATGGCAACCACGGCCAAAGCGGTTGTGAGAATAAACATAGTGATTATCTCTGGAAACATAATCGGTCTGAGCTTGCGATGGCCGGACTTCAGGCATGAAATCTCCACGGGTTTGTCTGCTGCTTATATCAGCCATCGACAATTACGCTCGCCACTTAAAAGACTGTCGCACCGTTTTGCCTCCAAACTGCCTGCACCATCGAAAAAATACGATTCCCGGATTTTTTTTTCAGCAGGAAACAGTAAGAAGGCTATTCTTGCCCAAGATCAGAAACCTTTGGCGCGCCGGGCTGGTTGCCAATCCTCCTGCCCTTGGTGAAAATGCGGGTTTTCTGACAGGCATTGTTTATGATTCCGACCACATTAACCCGATACCCGCGCTATGAATCTTGATACTCTGGAAAATCTTGGTCTTAGCCAACGGGAAGTCAGTACTTATCTGGCCCTTTTAAAACTTGGCTCAGCATCCATCCGGGATATTGCTGCGCAAACCGGCATCAATCGTGGCACCACCTATGAAACCCTGAAAGACCTCGCTGGCAAAGGGGTTGTCAGTTACTTCCCGAAAGGTAAGCGTCGCATCTTCTCGGCTGAACCACCGGAAAAGCTGCTGGAGCTGGCGGAGGAAAAACGACAGTCTCTGGACACCACCATTGAAGAGATGAAGCTCAGGCTGATCCCGCAACTGAATCATCTCAAGCCGGATTTCAGTGCAGGGAATGTCCGCTTCTACGAAGGAGACAGTGGCATTGAGTTTGTACTCAAAGACATTCTCAATACGGTAGCCCGGCAACAAGACCGGGAATACAGTGTCTTTTCCTCCAAATTGATTCGCCAGCACCTGTACCGCCCGTTTCCCAACTACACACAGCAGCGTATCCGCAAGAATATCAAGGTGCGGGTGATTGCCATTGGTGAAGGCGGGGAGGATGCCGGGCTGTCTGAGCGCAAGTGGATTGACGCCAAAGGGCGCATGGATGCCAGCTATATTGCGATATATCCGCCAAAAGTTGCGATGATTTCCCTGGGTTCCAGAAATTACCCGGTCGCTGTCGTGCTTGACTCACCGGAAATTGCCGCAGCTCAGCAAATTATCTTCGAGACACTCTGGAGTACGCTTTAATTGACCACGCTGGATTGGCCAGCCAGCTGACAAAAAACCATCAAATTCTTTCCTATACTTCACAGACTTGGCCTGTGTTACCGAGAGGTTTCACAGGCTTTCCTCTTCTTTTTCACTACTCACTGTTGAGTCTGAAACGGAGTCTGATTGTGAAAAGCTACTGCCTGAAATTATGGTGGCTGATCTGTGTCGCCGCTCTTGTTCCCCTACTTGCTCCCACCGCCCTGGCCACAGACCATAACGATGGAATGCCCCCCAGTAATGACTTCAAGTGGATGAATCTGAACCTGATGTATGCCTATAAAGAGCTACCTCGAAGAGAAGACGAAGCCAATGATGGGCATGACTATCTGGAGCTGGAGTTTGGCGGGCGATCTGGCATTCTTGATCTGTATGGGTATGTGGATGTCTTTAATCTGACCAACCGGGATAACAGTGATAAGAAAGACAAACCTAAAATGTTCATGAAGTTTGCCCCACGGTTATCACTGGCAGGGTTGTTTAATAACTTGCCCTGGGGGCCGGTGACAGATATTTACTTGGCTACCCTTTTTAACTGGGGTGGCGGTGGTGGCGCTAACTTCGACCCTGTCAGCAAAAAAAACATTCCGGGAGAAGATGCTAACAGCTCATTCTGGGGGATTGGCTCCGACCTCCAGGTTCCCTGGTTTGGCAAGATGGGGCTAAACCTCTATGGATTTTATGATCTTAACCGAAAAGAGTGGAATGGCTACCAGGTTTCTACTAACTGGTTTACGCCGTTTTATACCTTTCAGAACGGGTCATTTATCAGCTACCAGGGATACATTGATTATCAGTTTGGAGGAAAACAAAACAAGACTCTCTATCCCAGCAGTGCTAACCCTGACAAGGATCATGCAACCAGCGGTGGGGCAATGTTCAATGGTCTTTACTGGCATTATGACAAGCTTGCACTTGGTTATGGTTTAAAACTGTACTCAAATGTTTACCTGATAAAAGATGGAGGTAACGCATTTGGAGCCAAAACCAAAGCAAGTGGTACCAGCCATTTCTTTGCGATCAGCTATAAATTTTAATAACCATTGCTGATAATTCTATTCCTTTCAGTTTACCCGGCAAGGATGCCAGCCTTGCAGAATCCCTATTCAAATCGATAATTCATTGCTTACAGAATACTTGCAGTATAATTAACTCATAAACACACAAGTACCAGGGAACAGATGTTATATTGGAGATAACTCTTCCCGGAAGACGTCTTTATGCAGTCAAAACCAGCGTGCACAGCAGTTACGCAGCATAAATCCTGGCCGAAACTGATCATCAATGCCTTATTGGTATCTGTGCTTGTTGCATTGACTTATTTCTGGGTCTCGCAGGAAAACCAGAAACCCGGTTACATTTATGATAAGACATACAAGCTGACCATTCTTAACACCAGTGAGCTTACTCACGAATATGACAATGAAAAGTCGAACAGCAGTGATCAACTGATTCAACGGCAGGAGCTGATCAATAAAATACGCAAAGAAGTAGAAGCCGATGGCGGGAAATTATTATTACTCTCCGGAGGAGAACTCAGCACCAATGATGACATCCTGAGCCTGAAACAACTGAACCAGCTGGGCTATAACGCCATGGCGGTGAGCCCATTATTATTTGATGAGCCGCTGAACAATATCCGCAATCAGGAAGCCGCTGCTGACTTTCCTTTTTTGTCCGCTAACCTTTATGAATCTGAAACAGGCCGACCCATTTTTGATGCCTACGCCCTGTTTGACTTCGACGGGCTACGCATTGCCGTTATGGGGATTACCAGGCCGGGCTCTGTTAATGATGTTATTTCAGAGTACCGCCGGGGTATTGAACTGATTGATCCGGCACTGGCAACGTCAGAACTGATACCCTATCTGAGAAGACAGGCAGACATTGTTATTGTTGCCACTCATGCCATCCATTACCCAAAACTGATCAAATCCGGCAGCAAGCCAGTGTTTCCGATAGCCAAAATGGAAGGTATTGACCTGCTGGTAGGTAATAGTGCCCTACCCCACCTTGAGTCTTACCATAGAACTGAAACCGGTACACCTTTAAATGCATCTGGATGCTGCTCAGCCATTAAAAGAATTGATCTGGAATTTCGTAATGGGGAGTTAAAGAAAATAAACTCTATAAAAATCAATCTTATTAGCCAATTAGAATCCGGACCTGGCTATTGAGTACACCATTTAATTAAGATGCGGTTATTAATGAGACTATGGTAATAAAATATTTTTTTACATCTGCTTAATCAAACACCATTATCTTATTCTATCGGTTAATTTCTCTCAGCTTTTGATAAAGCATCTATACTTGCTCTACTCAATCACAATCATTGATTAAGCAGGTATTAATTTTGACCCGTTTAAAACCCTATTTATTATCTTATGCTGTTGCTCTTTTCAGTGTGCCTGTTATAGCCAGTGACAGTTATGATTCATTTATCAGTGATGCCAAAATCGATGGCAAAGTACAGAGCGTATTTTTCGATGATGAGAATACCACTGACAATATTAACAAAGGTGCCTGGACAGGTGCTGTATGGCTTAATGCACAGACTGGCTACCTTGCTGAGGTTGTCAGTGTTGGAGGCTCGGCCTACCGGGTTGCCAAATTGGATATGAAACATGGTAATGCCACCTCCAGCAACCTGTTGAATGCTAATAACGAAGGCTTTGGTAAAATCGGTCAGATATGGGTGGATTTCAAACTGCCTGACAGCTATGAAGGCCTGTCTGCCGATGTCAAAATTGGTCGTCAGCTGCTTGAAACCGGTCTGGTAACCATCTCAGGCTCCCGTTCGGTTCCCAGTGCCTGGCAGGGAGTGGATGCCAGTGTTGTAATGGACGGTTTCAAAGGCAAGATTGCCTGGTTAAATGAAGTTTCCGAAAGAACTCAGTCAGGCTTTCACCCTATTGTGAATGAGGAAGGTAAACAAATTGACTGGGTCATGGGCATGCAACTGGGCTACACCTTTGAATTAGCCAACCAGAACAGCCTTGAACTCCAATATCGTAATGGTCTTGCAGATAACTATTTAACGGCTCATAACGGTAATGTCTGGTTAAAAATGCCCCTTTATGATGGTTCAGAGCTGACTCTTGGAGGGATGTACTTCTATGCCAAACAGGATGGAGACCTCTGGGGAGCAAGTGAGCGGAATGGCTCATTTGAAAACAAAGCGGAATTAGGAAATCTGAATGCAACCCTGAACAGCGGTCCATGGACATTTAATGCAGCCTTCAATTACACAAAGGCCAACACAGCAACCAACTCTATTACCAATGGCCATCACACTATAGGTCATTACAACTATAACTTTGGTGCTAACACCCACGGTGTCTGGGATGTACCCACTTCCGCCAATATATCCGACTTTAACTTAAATAAAGAGAAAGCCTGGCTGATTGGTGCTGAATATGATTTCAGTGATATTGGGCTTGAAGGTTTATCACTGGCTTACAACTTCGTCTATGGATCAGGGATGAAGGCAAAAGAATTGAATGGTACTGAACATGACGTTGCCGAACACGAGCATGACCTGACCATGAAATACAATTTTTCCCAGTGGGGAATGAAGGACCTGCAATTCAAACTTGAATATGGCTATTACAGGAATGATGAGGCATTACGTAAGGCTACTGGTCAAAATGAATCAGAAAAACTGCGAGCCTGGTTAAGCTACAACTTTATTATCTGATCAGTGATACTCCTTACGATTTGTTTTAACTGGCAGCTCTGTTGAGCTGCTTTTTTATCTACTGATTTAATTCAATAATTTCGGTTTTCAGATACTCTTTTGATAGCTGACAGGCACTATAATCAGCGATAATTATCATTATTTTTCTGTCTTAAGTCGGTAGCCTGCCGGAGTTATCAATGAAAATTGTACAGTTTGGGGCTGTAATAATGTCTGTACTTCTGACCGCCTGTAGTACCCTGCCTGAAGGTCGATGGCAGGAAGACAGCCCTGCACCCATTACCCTGGATATCAAAGATGATCACATTGCGGCCCATGCTGGGTGCAACCGACTGATGGGTTCGGTCAAAATGCATGGTGATCGGCTGGTCGTGGAGCAGCTCGCCAGTACACTGATGATGTGTCATGGTGAAGAAGCCGAAAAGGAAGAAGCCTTAAAGCAGCTATTGGGTAATAAACCCAGGGTTCAGATGTCCGGTGATCAACTGATACTCAGTACCAATACTTCCAGCTATGTCTTCAACAAGCAGCCCAACATGGAAGATGGCGTGACCCGCTTTATTTATGTTGCTTCGGAAAAAACAGGCTGTGTTGGCGTCGGCCCGATGGAGTGTTTGCAGATTCGTGAGTCTAAAGAGGATCCCTGGACCCTGTTTTACGGTGATATCGAAGGTTTTGAGTTTACCCCCGGGATTGCCTATCGCCTGCGTATCAAAGAGTTTGATGTTCCAAACCCGCCAGCTGACGCCTCCAGCAAACGGTGGATACTGGACCTGGTTGTTGAGCAGGAGTGGGTTAACAATCAGTAATCCCTCATGTCCACGAAGAGCAAGCATGGGAACGAGGGGGGATGGCAACGCCAGCCCCAGAAGAAAGACAGAAGCAACCACCCTTTCACTCCGCTCAAGGTGAGCGGAGGTTGTACCTATCAAACGCATTGAAATTACAACAGGGACTTCAGTGCAACTTCAATCATCTCATTGAACGTTAACTGACGGTCTTCCGGTGGCAGTGCTTCTCCGGTACGGATATGGTCACTGACAGTACAGATGGCCAAACCCTGTGCACCAAACTCAGCACAAACGCCGTACAGGCCAGCCGCTTCCATCTCGACACCCAGTACACCGTATTTCTCCATGGTATCAAACATGGTTGCATCCGGATTGTAGAACAGATCCGCAGAGAACAGGTTGCCCACTTTCACCGGCAGGTTCATGGCACGGGCAGCATTCACGGCATTTTCCAGCAGCCCATAATTGGCAATCGCCGAAAAGTCGTGGTCCCGAAAACGCATACGATTCACTTTGGAATCCGTACAGGCACCCATACCGATTACAATGTCGCGAACCTGAACGTCCCTGGAAATAGCCCCACAGGAACCGACGCGGATCAGGCTCTTAACACCGTACTCGGTAATCAGCTCTTTGTAATAAATAGACGCTGAAGGAATCCCCATACCAGACCCCATAACAGACACCCGGACACCCTGGTAGGTGCCGGTAAAGCCCAGCATGTTACGCACATCCGTTACCTGTTCGGCACCATCCAGGAACGTTTCGGCGATATGTTTGGCGCGCAAGGGATCCCCGGGCATCAGGCAGACATCAGCAAAGGCACCGGGCTTGGCATTAATATGAGGTGTCACGGTTAAATCCTCGTTCTCGATAAAACACGACGATCAAAGTACATCTAGGAGGCTGACCGAGAATAGCGCCCGTAGCGAGGATGGCAGAAAATTGAGGATAAAAAGGCGGATTCTTTTAGTGAATAGTGGTTCTATTTGCTAAAAAAATCCGACTTTTTAGACCAATTTGCTGCCACCGCAGTAGGGCAGTCTATTCTCGGTCAGCCTCCTAGATAAATGACGATAGCCGAAACTTACTGCTCAAAGATCTCAGGCAAAAACGATGTGCCGTAGTCCATAGGCTCCAGCTCAAAATAGCTGGCCAGTGTCTGCCCGATATCGGCAAAGGTTTCCCGCCGACCCAGGGCACATGGCACCAATTTTTTACTAAATGCCAGAACAGGAATGTGTTCACGGGTATGATCCGTTCCGGGCCAGGTTGGGTCACAACCATGGTCTGCCGCAATAATCAGAAGATCATCGTCGCCCATATAATAAAACAGGTCTGGCAGCATGGCATCCAGCTGCTCCAGCGCACCGGCATAACCGGCTACGTCTCTGCGATGCCCGAATGAAGAGTCAAAATCCACAAAGTTGGTGAAGATAATGGTTCGATCACCCGCTTCAATCAATGCTTCACGGGTTGCTTCAAACAGGGCTGGAATACCCGTTGCCTTTACCTTTCTGGTAATCCCCTGGTTGGCAAAAATATCGGCAATCTTGCCAATACTGACCACTTCGCCGCCACTGGCTACCAGCTTATCCAGTACCGTGGGTGCCGGGGGCAATACAGAAAAGTCCCGACGGTTGCCGGTGCGCTGAAAATCCCCTGCATCATCACCAATGAATGGCCGGGCAATCACACGCCCAATGTTGTACGGTTCAAGAATCTCACGGGCAATCTTGCAGACGTCAAGCAGACGATCAAGGCCAAATGTTGCTTCATGGCAGGCAATCTGAAAGACGCTATCGGCCGATGTATAGACAATCGGCTTGCCGGTTTTCATATGTTCTTCACCCAGGGCTTCCAGAATGCTGGTACCCGAGGCATGACAGTTACCCAGAACCCCCGGAAGTTCGGCTTTGTCGATCAACTCATCCAGCAGTTCCTGCGGGAAACTGTTTTTCTCATCGCGAAAATAGCCCCAGTCAAACAGCACCGGAACGCCCGCCATTTCCCAATGGCCACTGGGGGTATCCTTGCCACTGGAGAGTTCCTTGGCATAGCCATAAGCACCGATAATCGGCATATCATTGACCATCCCCTTGGGGAACTCGCCGCAGGCGTCCCTTGCGGCATGAACCAGGCCAAGACTGGACAGCTCCGGAAGGGTTAACGGGCCTTGTCGACCAATATCTGCCTCGCCATCGGCACAAGCCCGGGCAATATGTCCAATTGTATTGGAGCCAACATCGCCAAATTTATCAGCGTCTTCCGTAGCTCCAATACCGAATGAATCCATAACAAGGATAATTGCACGTTTCATTCGCTACTCCTGACCTGCAATGGTTATGACCGCTATTTGTTGATAAAAATGCACCATACAAACCGATGACTTGAAGGTGCATTGTCAGCTTAAAGCTGTTGGTAAACGAGAGAACGGATTGACGGCACCTGTTCAGCAAAACTGAGTGCACCGCGAAGCATATCTGCTGCCTGGTTCCATGATGCTTCTGAACTGGCATGGAGCATGGCAATGGGCTGTGAAGGATCAATCCTGTCACCCAGTCGGCAAATTTCCGTAAAGCCTACTCCATAATCAATAGTATCAGAAGCAACTTTTCGACCTCCGCCCAACTGCACCACGGCCATCCCCACTTCCCGGGTGTTCATGGCGGCAAGATAACCCTCGGCCTCCATGTACACGGGCTTAACGATGGCCGCAGTGGGCAGGTAATGGTTATACCGTTCAACAAAGTCCGACGGACCACCGAGACCGTGAACCATCCTGCCGAAGACGTCAGCCGCCTGACCATTGTCCAGTACGGACTGCAGTTTTTCCCTGGCTTGCTCAATTCCGGCAGCAAGCCCCCCGGATACCAGCAGCTCTGCGGATTGCGCCATGGTAATTTCCAGCAGGCGGTTATTGCGATATTCACCCGTCAGGAACTGCACAGCTTCGCGAACCTCAACCGCATTTCCGGCAGAAGAGGCAAGGCACTGGTTCATATCCGTCAGCAATGCCGTTGTTTTCACCCCGGCCCCATTGGCTACCTGAACGATACTCTGCGCCAGTTCCACCGACTGCTCAAAGGTTGGCATAAAGGCACCGCTGCCCACCTTGACATCCATCACCAGGGCATCCAGCCCTTCTGCCAGTTTTTTCGACAAAATGGAGGCGGTAATCATGGCAATGGATTCAACCGTTGCCGTCACATCACGAACACCATAAATCCGTTTGTCCGCAGGAGCCAACTCGCCAGTCTGGCCGACAATCGCAACGCCGGTCTCCCTGACCACTTTACGGAACAGCGATTCTGAGGCACTGGTCGTATAGCCGGGAATACTGTCCAGTTTGTCCAGCGTACCCCCGGTATGCCCAAGGCCACGACCGGAAATCATCGGCACAAAACCACCACAGGCGGCTATCATGGGGCCAAGCATCAGGCTGACCACATCGCCAACACCACCGGTGGAATGTTTATCCAGTATGGGGCCCGGGAGATTATCTGACGACCAGTCCATCACCTCGCCGGAATCGCGCATGGCGCAGGTCAGGGCGATTCGCTCATCAATATTCATCCCCTGAAAGTACACGGCCATGGTAAGAGCACCGATCTGCCCCTCCGACACCGAGTTATCCGTAACACCAGCAATGAAACTGCGAATCTCCTGCTCGCTGAGCACCTCACCTTCCCGCTTACGTCGAATAACTTCCTGTGGCAGAAACATATCAGTACCCTTCTTTGCTGGCTTCACCCTGTTTCAGGCCCAGGGCAATCAGCAGATTCCCCAGCAGACTACTGGCACCAAACCGATAGTGGCGCGAGTTTACCCAGCCATCGCCCATAATTTCATCCGCCATATCCAAGTGCAGTGCCGCGTCTTCTGCGGTTCTGATACCACCGGCAGGCTTGAAACCAACCTGTGTGTTGCCACTGTCGCGGATGGCTTCCAGCATGATCCGTGCAGATTCTGGTGTCGCATTGACCGGCACCTTGCCTGTCGAGGTTTTAATAAAATCAGCACCGGCTGCAATGGCGATATCGCTGGCCTTACGAATCAGGGCAGGATCCTTTAGCTCACCGGTTTCAATAATCACTTTCAGCAGGACTTGTTTTTGACCACTGTCGTCAACACCGCAAACATCTTTGCAGCGGCGAACCAGCTCGGCACCGACTTCTGCGTTGCCCGCTATCAGAGCCCGGTATGGAAATACCACGTCAACCTCATCTGCACCATAGGCAATCGCGGCCCTGGTTTCTGCGACAGCGATTTCAATATCATCATCACCGGCAGGAAAGTTGGTTACCGTGGCAATAGCAACGTCGTTCAGGCCGAGGGCGTTCAGCGTTTTACGGGCAAGAGGGATGAAACGGGGATAGATACAGACAGCAGCCGTGTTTCCGGCTTCGGTATGGGCCTGATGACACAGAGCAATGATTTTTTCCGGGGTATCATCGTCATTCAGGGAAGTTAGATCCATCAATTGCACAGCCTGACGGCTACGGGCATTAAGATCAGTCATGGGGCAACCCCTCTGGATAAATGGGCATTGACGGGTAGTTGAGAGTAGCAATGAACGGGAAGCCTCACTTCCATTCATTAGCCAGTGAAGCCTGATTCAATAATATACCAACCAGTAACCTAAACCATTTTCTTTTATGAATAGACTTTTAGCCCAGCTATTTCATATTTGCTAGAGTTAGACAGTTCGATTGGCATTTTCAACAGATACAAAAAACCCCTGTAACAAGACAGGGGTTTTTGCTGATCATCCACCTGAGTCTGCAGGGCATACTGCAGCCTCATTCGTCCATTGCTGAAGCATCGACCTATTGGAACAGGCAACGATAATAGTTCGCGCTTATTTCAGTCAGCGGTACTGGTTCCCGCCAGTATCGCCATGGACGACGTAAGAATACTATCGACTCACAACATCAGGGTATATCAACATAATCTGAATGCTCATTCTGTTATTTTAATTTTTAGCGAAAAATCTGAATAGACACAACGTCGATCAGGTATTATTGCCAGCCTTATCTACTCAACTCATTGTCGCCTTGTATGATTCCAACGGAAACGCTACAGATTGTTCGGGCAGTTGCCCATTTTCGTAACTTTACAGCTGCCGCCAGGCATCTGCATAAAGTGCCCTCGGCAATCAGCTATACCATTCGGAAACTGGAAGACCGCCTGGGCGTACAGCTGTTTCTGCGTGATAGCAAACGCGTTGAATTGACACCTGCCGGTGAGCACTTTATCAAACATACCGATAAACTGCTTGCCGACCTGGAGGAGCTTGAAAACAGTACACGACAACTGGCTACCGGATGGGAGAAAGAGCTGCGTATCGCCCTGGATAACGTGGTCAATCAGGGCAAAGTCTACGACCTGATCAATGATCTGCAGGAAGTTCGACCGGAAACCGGGCTGGTGATCAATACCGAAGTCTATAACGGCTCCTGGGACTCGCTGTTTCATGGTCGCTGTCAGATAGTGATTGGCGCACCCCAGGATATCCCGGAAGCCATCCTCAACCAGGATCGTTTTGCCTGGCGCTCAATGGGTAATATGACCTGGGACTTTGTGGTTGCGCCAGACCACCCCCTGGCCGGGCAAAATGAGCCTCTTTCCATGGCAGAGCTGCAGGGGCACCGCTCTATCTGTATCCAGGATACCTCGCGGTTTTTCCGTCATGGCTACAACCTGCTGCTGGAAAACCAGCAGGTGCTTCTGGTACCCAGTTTCAGAGCCGCTATCGAATGCCTGTTAAGAGGACTGGGGGCCACTATTTTGCCCAACCACTTTGCCAGACCCTATATCGAAGCAGGCTTGCTGGTTCGCAAAGAAGTGCCAGACCTGCATTATAACGACGGCTGCCTGCTGGCCTGGAACCAGGAAAATATGGGGCAGGGCCTGAAGTGGGTTCTTGACTGGCTGGGCTCTGAGGCATGGCTGAATAAAGTCTGGCTGCAGTACGATGAACAGATGCCAATGGGCTATCACGTCCCCTGAATGGTGTCACCCGCAAAAAGTCAGTAATACTGGCGGAGTTGTTAGACAATCTGCTGCAAAATCAATGGTATAAATGACTGAAATTGACTTGCAGTGGAGTACCGCCATGGAATCGATCAGGCCATTTTTCGGTCAGCAGAAGTTAACCATACAGGACCTGAGCCAGGATATGGTTGGCCTGCACAGTATGGATAGTATAGATAACCCGCTGGGCTGCCATGACAGCACACTGGTGCAGATTGAGATGTACAGCCGTATGATCTGCTACGGCTTCAATAACCCATTCCCTCATTCACGTCTGCACCTTGCTTTCGCGCTTCTCAGCATTAAAAGCCTGTTGCATCAGATCAGTCTTGCCGAGTTGGTAATGGGTTCTGCCGAGATTAAAGAGACACCGGTCAAACAGGTACGCCCGGATATCCAGCATATGGAAAAGCTTGAAAAGCTGTTGGACTGTCCGATGATTGCCGGCAGTCTGCCAACGCTGAGAGAAGCACTTCGGTTTGTCCACAGCAGGGACCAACAGGAAATTTACAACATTCTCAGGCGTAAGCTGAAAGGAGAAGGTTAAATCCAAATGGGGGCAGGCACCTTGCCCCCTTGACTATCGACTTAACGTGCCGCAACCACTTCCACACCACAATCATTCTCAACGGGCAGGCTGGCGTCCATTGCCGTCAACAACGAACCCGTGCTATTCAACAGGCGGAACTGGTTAAACAGCAGATCATAACGGGCATTGATTTCACTCTGCCGGGCAGATGTGTACTCATTCTGACTGTCCAGCAGATCAATGAGCGTACGGTTACCAATCAGGAACTGCTTGTCATAAAGCTCTCTGGATTTGCTCGCCTGAACCACATGCTCTTCCAGCGGGCGCAAACGCCGGGATCCATAATCAATAGCCACCCAGGCCAGACGAATCTCTTCCTCCACCTGACGACGAGCCCGATTGCGCACTTCCATCGCCTCATTGACCAGTTTGCTGGTCTGGCTACGGCGAGCCTTATCACCACCACCGTTGTAGAGGTTATAGGTCATATTCACTTTGGCCACATGGCTATAGGTATCCCCTTTGCCACCATTGGCATCGGTATCCCAGTTGGCCCCCACCTCAAGCTCAAAGCGGGGCATAAAGGCACTCTTACTCGCTTCATATTGAGCTTCGGCTGCCTGCACATCAGCACTGGCCAATTTCATCACCGGATGAATTTCTGTGCCCAACTTTAACGCTTCCTCCAGAGAAGCCGGTGTACCTGCTGGCACTTCAGGTAACGTATAAGAAGCCGGGAGATTACCCACCAGACGCTGGTACTGTGTTTTTACATCACGAAGTACAGACTCGGCACTGATCTCATTGGCCCTGGCCAGTACCAGACGACTCTGGGCCTGAGCCACATCGGCCTCATTGCTGCGGCCTTTGCGCCCCTGTTTTTCAATCAGTTCAACGACACGTTCATGCTCTGCCGAGTTTGCCTGCATCAGTTCAACGATAGACTGCTGGCGCATGACATTGATATAGGCCCGGGTCACCTGCAGTGCCGTATTACCGGCTACCGAGCACACCTCCTGGGCAGCGGACGCCTGCCTCGCCTTCTGGCGATCCACCTCACTGCCAACCGCAAAACCATCAAACAACATTTGACGTGCAATCAGGGAGGCATCCCGGCGGGTTCTGGCCTGGTCTTTACTGTCAGCATCACCCGCATCAAAAATACCAATGGTTGTGCTGTTGCGGCTGTTCTCATAACCAATCCCGGCCGTAAGATCCACACTGGGCAGATACCCGGCCTTAGCCTGGGTAATTTCATCCATACGGGCATCCGCTTCGGTAGTGCGGATCAGAATTTCCGGATTGGTCGCCAGAGTCTGGTTGATGGAATCCAGCAGGGTATCTGCCCGGGCATTGGCGGTTAACACTGCGGCAGACAATAGTGATACTTTTAAAAACGTCGGAAACATCCTTTTTTCGCTCCTTTTCCAATTCAAATTATGGTTAGTTTTTATTGCGTATTTAAACAATCAGCTGGCCGTTGTTAATCAGCTGTTGAAGTACATCATTGCCATCAATACTGCCCGACTCATTCAGGTCATTCCAGCCAGTGGTGTTGTCAAAAACAATGGTGAGTTTGTCTCCATTACCATCAAGGGTATTTGCTATAAACTCGATAGATGCCTTGCCGCTTTGGTAAGTTGCAGAAATTCCCTTTGCCTGAAGAGCCTCTGGATTAACAATTTCCTTAACACCAAAATCAACAAGACCAGAAAGGTCCAGAACATCCGCATCGCTGTTTTCGCTCAAAGGGTCGCCCAAAACAAAATCAGTGATGGTATCCATCTGCACAGTTTCTCCGTCCAGCAAGTCTGCGACTTTGAAAATAAACAGATCAGAGCCATCACCGCCAGCAAGTGTGTCGTTTCCTTCACCCCCATCGATAAAGTCCTTACCTGCTCCACCATTAATCGTGTCGGCCCCCTCATCACCACTGAGTATATCGTTTCCGCCATTTCCATTTATGGTGTCATTACCAGCAACGCCATTAATGGCGTCGTTGTTTTCACCACCATCCAATGTCTCAGCATTTTGAGTACCCGTTTCACGATTCCCCGGAAGAACATCCGGAAAAATAGTGTAGTTAAGATCAAGCATGCTTTTCGAACTGGTATCACCATCTTGATCCTGCGCAACCGCCGTAAAGGTCAGAGACACATTTCCAACAAAATCGGGTGCTGGTTGTAACTCCATATTGGCAAGAGTCCAGTCACTGATATTGATGGAAGTGGCATCTTCCGTAGCAATAAACGGCTTATTAGTCCCATCCGTTAGAGTGACGCCTACAGGAATGTCTGTAAAAGTAAGCATCAGGATTTCATTGTCGTTTACTGTCTCCGCAGCAACATTCAGTGGAATACTGGACGTTTTTTGGTAACCGACAGTCTCAACCCGGATATTGTCGATGATTGCACCCGTAGTATCACGTTCATCACGATCGGCAGCTAATAGCTCGAAACGGGTACTTTCACCGGAAGCCACAAAATAAAAGGTGTGTGTCTTAAGATCAAAGAGACTTCCCGGAGTAATGGTCGTGAGCTTAGTCTGTTTAGTGACATTGCCGTCAGAATCCAGATCAGAGACCAAGACTTCTATAGCAGACTCAAAGCCACCCTGGCCCTCACGTGCAGCATGGTCGAAAGTGAACTGGAATACTTCACCAGATATAGACTCAATATCTGCAAAGATATTGTAATCACCGGGATCCGCTTTCAACTCCAGCACATGGTTTGTATCACTTTCTCCTCCATAAAAATTTTCCCTACCAATTTCCAGATCACCTCCGGCATTGTCTGTCTGATAGCCTAAAGAGTCAGCTATGACATCAATACGATACCCCATCTCTGGAACCGGAACCTGAAAGTCAGTGTACAGGCTAGTGCCTCTGGTATTTGCATTAATAATTGGAGCGTCAGGTATCGTATCAACAGTAATTTGCACCGTCGCCTCGGATTCCTGGCCGTCGTTGTCAGTGATCCTGTAGGTAAAGCTGTCGGTGAAGTTCTCACTGCCGTCGTGGGCGTAACTGAAGGTGCCGTTTTCGTTCAGCACCAGGCTACCGTGCTGTACGTTCGTCACCAGGCTGACCGTCACCGGCGTGTCCGTCAGGCCTG
>NZ_JAGHQV010000480.1:0-567 GCF_017744175.1 Thalassotalea sp. G20_0
GAACAGGAGCGACAACTTGCTCACACGTTCGGCTGTGTACGTTTTGTCTATAACTGGGCTTTGCGGTTCAGGTCTGACGCTTGGTATAACGAGCAAAAGCGCATTGGCTATCACGAATCGTCCAGCGCTCTTACTGCTCTGAAGAAAAACCCAGAGTATTTCTGGCTTAACGAAATCTCTTGCGTACCCACTCAACAAGCACTCCGGCACCTGCAAACAGGGTTTAAAAACTTCTGGGATGGCAGGGCAAAGTACCCAACATTCAAGAAGAAACACTCTGTTCAAAGCGCTGAATACACCCGCTCTGCATTCAAGTGGGTCAACGGTCAGTTGACACTGGCGAAGCACAAGGAACCGTTGAACATTCGCTGGAGCAGGGTAATTCCAGACAAGCCAACAACCGTGACAGTCTCCAAAGATTGCGCCGGTCGTTACTTTGTCTCCCTGCTTTGCGATGCAGATGTTGGGAAGTTGCCGGTTTCTGGTAATAGCGTGGGGGTTGACCTTGGTATCAGGGATGTTGTTGCCACCTCTACCGGCTGGAAATCCGGCAATCCAGGTCATACC
>NZ_JAGHQV010000481.1:0-565 GCF_017744175.1 Thalassotalea sp. G20_0
ATTTATTCATTTTTTAAATGATAGTATTGATCATTGTAAGAATTTCTCATTCATACCAAACAGGAAGCGTATAAAAAGCACTCAGCAACAGCTAGATAGAAGACACTGTAAAGACAATATAAGAAAGAGCATTCAGAAAATTCTGGCCACATTAAAGTAAATGAAAATACGTTGATCAGGCAGGGTAGAGAGCACCGCTCACAGACATCCCATGAACCCAGCATTTTCCGGTGCTTTCTGCATAAGCCTTCAGTGAAGCCAGCTTGCCGACTGCGCGGTGAAAACGATTATTCCAGCGCATAGTCTCCAGCCATTCTTTTGGGTCAATACCCAGGCGCTCCAAGATAGGTGGTACATCGTCAGTTATACGACCACGTTTGCCTTTGCGGACAATTCGGGCAGACCAGTCAACCAGTTCAAAGTAGCTACTGAGTGGGTATGGAATAGCCTGTTCCGGGTTTTGACCCTGAGCTTTTAACGGTTTCAAGTGTGCCTTTTGTTTTTTTCCGTTTGCGCTGTCGTATGACTCAATGCGCTCTTTAATAGAGGTATGTTCTGAGGTTTC
>NZ_JAGHQV010000482.1:0-565 GCF_017744175.1 Thalassotalea sp. G20_0
AACCAGCTCTGCCAACTTAACCAGCTGGATAGCCACGATACCATGCGCTTTCTGACCATGGTTAACGGCGATGAGGCAACGTTACGCTGTGCCCTGGTATTTCTGTTCTGCTGGGCCGGTGTCCCCTGCCTCTACTACGGGACAGAAGTCGCTCTGGAAGGTGGGCATGATCCGGATAATCGCCGCTGTTTCCCATGGGAAAGGCTGGATTCCCGGCAGGATATGGTGGACTTTATCAAGCAGTTGACGTCCCTGCGCAACCAGTCTTCAGCATTGCAGTCAGGCAGTGTGCAGTGGCTTTATGCGCAAGGTGATGTTATTGTCTTTGCCCGCTGTCTGGATGGTGAGCGGATAGTCTGTGCAATAAACCGTGGAACCACGCCGAAAGACCTCTCTATACCCATTTGGCAGACGGGTCTTGAGCAAGGGTGTTTTTCGCCTCTGATAAAAAAAGGAGAGAGCATTGATGCTTCAGGTGGCATCCTTGAACTGACCATACCCGCCAAATCAGGAGAGATTTTAGTTCAGGATTAATTCGATCTGTCCTCCACAATCGGGAGGACAG
>NZ_JAGHQV010000483.1:0-565 GCF_017744175.1 Thalassotalea sp. G20_0
CACCAGAAAGCTAGCCTTCACTTTTACTTGAGTGAAAGTACTTCGTCAATCAAGGTTACATCAGTTTTACTTGTGGTAGGGATGATTGTGAAGAATGCTCCAGGCTCTGTAAACCTGCTCAGCCACCACAACCCGAACCAGCGGGTGCGGCAATGTTAATGGCGACAATGACCAGCGGAGATCCGCCTTTGCCAGGCATGATGCATGTAAACCTTCCGGCCCGCCGACCAGTAAACTGACATTGCGACCACTGTGCAGCCACGCTCCCATATTGTTCGCCAGTTTCTCTGTGCTCCAGGCCTTGCCCATAATTTCCATGGTAACTACCAGATCGCCTGAACCCACAGCAGCGAGCATCTGGCCAGCCTCTTTCTCCTGAAGGCGATTAATGTCAGAGCCTTTACTGCGCTTGCCGAGAGGAATCTCAACAAGCTCCAGTTTCACGTCCGCACCCAGCCGACGACTGTATTCCCTGTAGCCCTCTTCAACCCAACCCGGCATTTTTGAGCCAACCGATATCAGCCGAATCCGCATCAGGAGGGCTCAGCGACAACCAGGTCAGCAC
>NZ_JAGHQV010000484.1:0-564 GCF_017744175.1 Thalassotalea sp. G20_0
TCCTGGCACGGCCCGGGTAACTGATCATCAACAAAGTTGGTGGCCAGTAACTCCCGGATCTGTTGTGATTTCTGTTGGTCGGCCTGATTCAGAATGGCGCTAATCTGGCTCTCCAGCGTCCCAACCGCTTGGCTGATGATGGTGTCTTGCCTGAGTGATAACCGGTGAGCGATCAGGGTATCTTTTAAGGTTGAGCGCAGGTTTCCATCAAAAAAGCGTTTTTGCCGGGTCAGTCGGAGATCAACACCCAATCGCTGTGCCTGGGGCCGCTGCTGTGCCCGGGGGGCGGCGGCGACCATATAGATGGCCAGCTGTTTCACTGCGTCGCGACAAATAGAGTGCGGGTTTTTGATGTCCTGGTGTACCGTGGCCGGACAGTGCCGGGCCAGCGTCCAGAAACAAGCCTCAATGTTCCTCAGCTCCGGGACAGGGTGGTCGGTCAGCCATTGCTCCAGGGCGGATCGGTCGGCCCGGTTGTCGGCGGGTTGATCAGGATAATAACCGGCAATTTTCGCCTTGATGAAACTGTAAATCTCCGGATCGCCACGATACGCCTTGGCCAAC
>NZ_JAGHQV010000485.1:0-561 GCF_017744175.1 Thalassotalea sp. G20_0
GGTAAGCCTTTGCCATGACACATGGAGGAAATATTGGTGACCAGTGCCCGGTCGAGCGGTTTGCCCTTAACGTCCTCGTCTTTGCCCTCCTGCCAGCCCTCTTTCAAGCAGGGCAGGGTCAGGAAGGTTTTCACGTCCTTATATTTCGGTAAGCCTTTGCCATTACACATGGAGGAGATATTGGTGACCAGTGCCCGGTCGAGCGGTTTGCCCTTAACGTCCTCGTCTTTGCCCTCCTGCCAGCCCTCTTTCAAGCAGGGCAGGGTCAGGAAGGCCTTAACGTCCTGATCTTTCGGTAAGCCTTTAGAGGAACACATGGAGGAAATATTGGTGACCAGTGCCCGGTCGGGCGGTTTGCCCTTAACATCCTCGTCTTTGCCCTCCTGCCATCCCTCTTTCAAGCATGGCAGGGTCAGGAAAACCTTCACGTCCTTATCTTTCGGTAAGCCTTTAGAAGAACACATGGAGGAGATATTGGTGACCAGTGCCCGGTCGAGCGGTTTGCCCTTAACGTCCTCGTCTTTGCCCTCCTGCCAGCCCTCTTTCAAGCAGGGCAGCGTC
>NZ_JAGHQV010000486.1:0-561 GCF_017744175.1 Thalassotalea sp. G20_0
TTCCTTCAGAGTGCAGGGCAATAAACTGTTTGGCTTTATTCAGGATAAACAGACAGCCTATCAGCAAACCATAAATACGCTCCCCGGTATTTTGGGGGTTGTGAAACAGAATGGTTCGAGGCAGGTCGAATGCTGCGCCTTTGTGCAATTGCTCTGTCAGCTGATCAAGGTTATCCGTGAGATATTGCAGCGTATCGTTCAGCAATCTGGTTTCTTCAGCAAATAACAAACACCATACCGGCTTCTCAACGCCAGGAACGAGAACGGGCAGTCGTGATGCATTTCCGTCGGTTACTCTGGTGTCAACATGAACCTTAAACCCCATTGTCTTTATACCCAGATCACCATCTTTAAGATGAATACTCCAGGCCTTTGGCAGTTTCATCGCCTGACATCCCGGGACAGGCCAGATGATGACGCTTTGGGGGATGTCTGACTCACTGTCGGTGTTCAGTGCCTGCAGCTTGTCAAAAAGGGTTCTGACAGATGCTTCTTTCGTGCAGATAATATCAATATCATCAAATGATGAGTGGAGGTTCTGTAAAAAGCGTGCGTATGAAC
>NZ_JAGHQV010000487.1:0-560 GCF_017744175.1 Thalassotalea sp. G20_0
TCATAAACTGCTGATTATCTTCCCGGCGGACGTACTCCGAGCGTAAGCCCCGCTTGACCAAACGGTTAACACTCTGCAGAAACTGGCGAATAAACACTTCAAGCAACGGCAATCTTTGGGAAGCGACCAGCGCATCGGTTGTTTCGATATGGCGAAACGCACGTAAATGCCGGAGCATACTCATTAAGGCAGCTCTGGACTCAGCAGCACTTTGTTGCCCTCCCGCCGTTGTCTTTGGTAATACTTCGATCTGAACCCCAGTCGGCGTATGAATCACGCCAACATAATTACGAACCTGAAGTGCCTTATGCCCACCTAAGGAGCATAGGCGTAAAAACGCAGGAGTATCCTCTGCCTGTTTTAAACACTGCCTTTCCAGGTAATCAAATGCTGCTTCAGGAAGACGAGCGCAACGCTCGCCCTCCACCTGAGCACTTAGATAACCGTATTCAAATATTGAAATAACCGGCTCGCTCATCACTGACCGCCAGCAGTATTGATGATTTTCTGATATGCCTTGATATTATCCAGTGCCTCTGCATTGCGTTTGTACACAACAC
>NZ_JAGHQV010000488.1:0-560 GCF_017744175.1 Thalassotalea sp. G20_0
CGCACAGGCAGCCTAGAAAGTCCCAAAATCCAGAAGGGCATAATCGAGAAACGTTCACTGCCGCACAGGCAGCTTAGAAAGATAACGCAGTGCTGGAGATAGCTGCGCTCTAGTTCACTGCCGCACAGGCAGCTTAGAAAGGACAAAGTCAGCCGCTTCCCCATCATCTGCCGTTCACTGCCGCACAGGCAGCTTAGAAATGTTTTTTTAGTTTCACCGTGGCCATGTTCCCGTTCACTGCCGCACAGGCAGCTTAGAAAATGTATTCAGAAGCTGAAAGTAGGGCGTAGCCGTTCACTGCCGCACAGGCAGCTTAGAAAAGGTGGTCTTGGAAGTAGCTGGGGGTTTGACAGTTCACTGCCGCACAGGCAGCTTAGAAACGATGGTCGTAGCCAATGGTGGGCATATGCAGGTTCACTGCCGCACAGGCAGCTTAGAAATCAACACACCGGAAGTTACCCTGGTCGGCATCGTTCACTGCCGCACAGGCAGCTTAGAAAGATTAAATCCTTCACCGCTGTTGAACTCATAAGTTCACTGCCGCACAGGCAGCTTAGAAA
>NZ_JAGHQV010000489.1:0-558 GCF_017744175.1 Thalassotalea sp. G20_0
GGGCTGGCAGGAGGGCAAAGACGAGGACGTTAAGGGCAAACCGCTCGACCGGGCACTGGTCACCAATATTTCCTCCATGTGTCATGGCAAAGGCTTACCGAAAGATAAGGACGTAAAAGCCTTCCTGACACTGCCCTGCTTGAAAGCGGGCTGGCAGGAGGGCAAAGACGAGGACGTTAAGGGCAAACCGCTCGACCGGGCACTGGTCACCAATATTTCCTCCATGTGTCATGGCAAAGGCTTACCGAAAGATAAGGACGTAAAAGCCTTCCTGACACTGCCCTGCTTGAAAGCGGGCTGGCAGGAGGGCAAAGACGAGGACGTTAAGGGCAAACCGCTCGACCGGGCACTGGTCACCAATATTTCCTCCATGTGTCATGGCAAAGGCTTACCGAAAGATAAGGACGTAAAAGCCTTCCTGACACTGCCCTGCTTGAAAGCGGGCTGGCAGGAGGGCAAAGACGAGGACGTTAAGGGCAAACCGCTCGACCGGGCACTGGTCACCAATATTTCCTCCATGTGTCATGGCAAAGGCTTACCGAAAGATAAGGACGTAAA
>NZ_JAGHQV010000048.1:0-39509 GCF_017744175.1 Thalassotalea sp. G20_0
CCTTTCCTGAAACAAGCCCCCCCCCGATGCCGGCGTCTGCATCCTCGCCCGAGGTTTCGACCCTGCTGTTCACCGCCGTGGTGTTGCCAACCGTTCCTTTAACCTCCCCCCCCCCGATACCAGCGTAATTTTTATCACCATTGGTGAGAATATGAACATCTTTCGCCCAGATATTACTGACTGTGCCAGTATCATCAACAACACAGGCTGCTAACCCGGTCGTCTTCTGGGAAGTTATATTGGCACCAGTAAAGTGAAGGTTACGGATGCTGCCTTTCAGAGTGTCAATAAAACAGTCAGACAGGTTGCTGATGGTAAGGCACTGCCCATCGTACTCCCCGGTAAACGGATGGGTCTTATTACCAATGGACTGGTTTAGCTGGCTACCATCAATATCCGCCGTCTGCCGGTACTTGACATCCAGTGGATAGTCCTGATCACGGCCAATCTTGCCCAGGGTTGTGGCATTCGGCACCTCAATCCACACTTCGGTTTTATTGCCGGATGAGGGTGAAGCCGCCGCAGCGGTCAGGCCAGACAGGGCACCCAGTGCCACGGCAGCGTTCGGTAGCTGGCCAATGCCAACGGAGGCGGTGGCCGGTGGGCTGGTGCGTTGTGGTGTTTGCTGTGGTTTCTTTTTTTTCCTGACTTTGTCGTTTGTTGGCGAGCCATCCACCGGGCTGTCTGCCTGGCTCTGCCCTGGTGGCGAACCTTTAGTCGTGCCGAAAAGATCCCTGAGCCGGGCCGCTGAGGAAAGCGTAATAAAACCCTCCAGCATCGTGCCGATCTCCGCTGGCAGCACCGTATAAGGCGACACCAGTCGGGCAGCCAGCGCAACACCCTCGAACAAGCTACTGTCCTGCCCACCGGGGCTGCCAAAAGTGAAGGCCGGACCTTTATCCGGTTGCGCCGACGACTGCATCCTGGGGGGTACATAATCAGGATCCCAGGACTGCCAAAATGGAATAAAACCATCCCTGAAAGCCACCTTCATCCCTGCCCATACGCCCCATTTCTCCCCTGGCTGAACCGGTATGGAACCCGAGGCAGTGGCTGCGTCTGTTGACTGAACGGTAGGTCGAGATATCAACGTTATTCCCTCGCAAAATAAGGGCAAGGGTAGACAAGGCACAGGCGATGAAAGGAACCGTTTGAATTATTGGTAATGGGTAATACGCAAGAATCTTATAAAGCAGGAAAACTCCGCTGTCATTTCGTAGAGAGATTGTATGGGATCCATCTTGCAGGGAGAGCAAACCGTCAGCGCTGCCACATCCGTCTGGGATAGATCCTGTGTATTCCCTGTAAAGGATGACAGCGGAGTGAGCCGGTAGTTTTATCGCTGCCTTTTTCGCTGCCAATGCCCTAAGTAATTGTCCTTAAATAATTCCGACATTTAGAACTCACTCTCCGTTCATCCTGAGCGGAGATTGTACACTTCAAACTCATTGAAACCGTGTACCAGGCTCCCCCTCCTCTGCCTGCCCCACAGTATTGATGGCCACCAACTCCTGCGAGTCATCGGCACCGGCAGGGGATGACCCGCAGCAATAATGACGATAAATGTACCTCCCTGCCACCACCCCTGCCACCACAAAGGCGGCCGCAGCCCCCAGGGCGATACCGGCTGCTGCGCCGGTACTCAGGGTAGCCGCCAGCGGTGCCGCCGTGGTGGGCAGCGTCATGTTGGCCCCCGGCAGGCCGGAAACGTTCATGGTGGTGTTCGCTACCTTCGGTGCCGGTGCGGCCGGTAACGGCACCCCGGCCACGCCTGAAGAGTAACCTGTGCCCCTGGCAGAACTGTTAACCTGCGTGGTATTGGCTACCGTCTGGTTAGTGACTGTTGGCGGCGTTGGGCTGTGTGCAGAAGTTGTTATTGCTTCTGGTGTTGTGATTTGTCTGGGAGTAGTTGAGATGGTTTCCAAGGCAACAGGACATGACGCAAACCCGGTGAAAGTGTCATTTGTTAATGCCCATGAATAACAGTCACCGGGCTGGCAATTCGGCTTCAACAGGCGGGGGTCAGTATCTTCACAGAAATGATCGAGCAGGTAAAGGCAATCCCCGGCGGTGTCTGGTTGCAGTGTACCGTTAACGCGAACATTACAGATAGTGGGGTTAGAGCCTCCCCGGATTTTTGCATCGGCATATCTGCTTTCAACAGTGGTGTTTACCGCCTTCGTGTTGACCACAGTGCCGTGCCTTGCTGTCCCGATACCTGCATTTGCAGTTTTACCTGAGGTTTTAACCGTGCAGTTGAATGCCATGGTGTTAGCAATGGTTCCATCATCAATGCTCCCCGCCCCGATACCGGCATCAGCACGATCACCGGAGGTTTCCACCGTGCAATTTATCGCCGTGGTGTTAGCGACGGTGTAAGCCTGGCGTCCAATAACTTTCCCCACGCCAATACCAGCATCACCTTTACCGGAAGTTTTCACTATGCAATTTATCGCTATGGTGTTAGCGAGGGTGTTAGAAACAACTCCGCCAGGATAAGGATAACGAGTATAAGCTGCCCCCGCCCCGATACCGGCATCACCATGACGGAGCGTTGTCACGCTGCAGTTAATTGCAGTGATGTCGGCAATGCTTCCAGAAACCTGGCCTGCCCCGATACCGACATCATAAGAATAACCGGAGCTTTCCACCGTGCATTTGATTGCTGTGAGGTTAGCAAGAGTTCCCTCTGATAAGACAGCTCCTCCGCCGATACCAGCATGCTTTCCAGCGCTGACAGAGCAATCAACTGCTGTGATATTGGCAACATTTCCGTCGATTTCACCCCCTATAATTGCCGCTTTATCCCTTCGGTTGTTAACATCAGCATTTTCAACCCGGATATTATTAACTGTCCCACTGCGTGAAACTTTACAGGCCACCACCGCAGTTGGACCAGAGCTGGAGCTTATATTGGCATCAGTGAAACGCAGGCTATCAACCTCACCCTTCAGATTTTTCATAAAGCAGTCCCGGAGATTCTCAATGGTATATCCCTGACCATTGTATTTACCGGTAAATGCTTGACCATCGCTGCCAATGGGTTGGAGTAATTCACCACCATCAATATTCGCAGTCTGGAAGTAATAACCACTCAGTAGATAGCCCGAATCACGGCCAATCTTGCCCAAGGTCGTGGCATTCGGCACCTCAATCCACCCTTCGGTTTTATTGCCGGATGGGGATGCAGCCGCAGCAGCAGTCAGGCCAGACAGGGCACCCAGTGCCACGGCGGCTTTCGGTAGCTGGCCAATGCCAACAGAGGCGGTGGCCGGTGGGCTGGTGCGTTGTGGTGTTTGCTGCGGTTTCTTTTTTCTCCTGCCTTTGTCGTTTGTTGCGGAGCCATCCACCTGGCTCTGCCCTGGTGGCGAACCTTTAGTCGCCCCAAAAAAATCCCTGAGCCGGGCCGCTGAGGAAAGCGTAATAAAACCCTCCAGCATCGTGCTGATCTCCGCTGGCAGCACCGTATAAGGCGACACCAGTCGGGCAGCCAGCGCAACACCCTCGAAAAAGCTACTGTCCTTCCCATCGGGGCTGCCAAAAGTGAAAGCCGGTCCTTCATCCGGTTGTGCCGATGGCTGCGTCCCGGGAGGAATATAACCGGGATGAAGCGACCGCAAAAACAGGATCGGAACGCGCCAAGAGGCGACCGTTAAGAACCCGGCAAATAGCCCGTCACTTTCCGTTGGCTGATCGGGTACGGAGCCAGAAGCCATGGGTGCGCCTGTGGACTGAACGGCAGGTTGGGATATCAAAGTTAATACCTCGTAAAATGAGACAAGGATAGACAAGGCTGAGGCATCAAAAAGAACCGTTTGAATTATCCGCAACTGATAATGCGCAAGAATCTTATAAAACAGAGAAAAGCCGGGGGGTCAGGTCCCGAACTGCGTAAACAGCTGGGGTCAAAAAAGCTGGGGGCTTTCATTGTGCGTGTGCTGTAGCACGGCTTTAGGAGTTCAAAGGACGAAGTCCTGAAGAACGTGGAAGCTATGGAAGAGGCCAGGCCCACCGAAGTCCGCTGTCGGAAGCAGGCTTCAAACTACCTCATGCGGCTGCCATTAAGAGTGGTGGTCGTGAGCGATGAGGAAAAGTCAGGCTTGACCTGGCATGTGTGGTACAGAGAGATGAGTAAACCCGAACCACTGTTGAGGCGTCGAAAAAGACTTTTTCTGACATCAAAACCGGGGGCCGCATAATCTCCCTGGATAAATCTGCAAGTGAATTCCGAATGCTGTGCAGGTGGTGTCCGGCGTATAGGTGGCATGAATCTGTGCTGGACTCTTCTGTGGAACTGCGGGAACCAGTCGCGGGATGCTAAGGGAGACTCCCAAGTGGCTGCAACCACAAGGGATTGAGTACCCATGCCATGCACTGGGACGGGGCTGCTCGTAGTGGTGATGAAGCCTCTGTAATGGAGGTGGTGCAAAGGGGCAGCGTCGGGTTGTTTTCAATAAGGATCAACGGAATTATTGGGATCTTGTCTGGATGCCTGTTTATGGTGTAGCCAGCAACCTGATAAACCGGAGGAGTTTATAGTGAAAACAGGGTTACTTTCATATGGAGTTAATTTGGTAGGTTGTCCTGCATGGCTGCAAGCTGTCTATCGAATTGGTTCACGAGTATGAAATTAACCTGCCCGATGGGAGCGGTATGAATCGAGAGGTTCACGTACCGTTCTGCAAGGGGCTGTCGGGGAAGTTTCGACGGTCTACTCTCCAAATATCTTTATTAACAGCATAAACGACATTTGTCATACATAATTAAAGACCTGGTCCCGATTCCCCAGGCTTCGCCTGTCGCAATCAAGACCCGACCCCGGTTTCACGCGACCCCGGTTTCACGCGGGCTCAGTCATAAACAGCCTTACCCCACCCTTTGGATTTACAAAATTCATCCACTGAATTAAATCGGTTATAACTACCATTGTCTAATTTAGATTTATTGGTACAACCTGATGTTTTAATGAAACGGATAAAGGAACTGCAGAGAGATGCAGGTCCTCCGTTTTGATCGCTTTTCCAATATTTATTGAATGAGTTAAATCTATCTCCACAACAAACCGGAGAAACATTATTGTTTTTTGAACATGTAATTGTTTCTACTATAACGGTCGGAACTGTGGTGGGCGGCTTGTTGGTCGTCAATATTCTAAGGGTCGTTGCTGCCTCGGTGGTTGTTGCTTCGGGGGTCGTTGCCTCGGGGGTAGTTGACTCGGTGGTCGTTGCCTCGGTGGTCGTTGCTCCGGTGGTCGTTGCCTCGGGGGTCGTTGCTCCGGTGGTCGTTGCCTCGGGGGTCGTTGCTCCGGTGGTCGTTGCCTCGGTGGTCGTTGCTCCGGTGGTCGTTGCTCCGGTGGTCGTTGCCTCGGTGGTCATTGCCTCGGGGGTCGTTGCTCCGGTGGTCATTGCCTCGGGGGTCGTTGCCTCGGTGGTCGTTGCTCCGGTGGTCGTTACCTCGGTGGTCGTTGCTCCGGTGGTCGTTGCCTCGGTGGTCGTTGCTCCGGTGGTCGTTACCTCGGTGGTCGTTGCTCCGGTGGTCGTTGCCTCGGTGGTCGTTGCTCCGGTGGTCGTTGCCTCGGCGGTCGTTGCCTCGGTGGTCGTTGCTCCGGTGGTCATTGCCTCGGCGGTCATTGCCTCGGCGGTCGTTGCCTCGGCGGTCGTTGCCTCGGTGGTCGTTGCTCCGGTGGTCGTTGCCTCGGTGGTCGTTGCCTCGGTGGTCGTTGCTCCGGTGGTCGGCACTTTGGTGGTCGTTGCCTCGGTGGTGGTCGTTGCTCCAGTGGTCGGCGTTTTGGTGGTGGTTGCTGCGATGGTCGTGGTATCGGTGGTTACATTTCGACGAGTCAACACCGTTACATCAGAAGCTGCTGTACCTGAGAGTGTTACATTTCTGCCCGACAACGCCGTTGCAACAGGAGCTGCTGCACCTAAAAGGGTTAAGCCATAAATGCCACCAGACGCAACCCCAACCAACCCAATGGCTCCAGCAATTGCCAGAAAAGGGTGACGGACAATCCATTTAACCGCCCTGGTCCCACAACTTCTTCGATTATTCTGCCTCACACCCGATTCGGCATCGCTTTGTGGAGCCTTTACGAAACTACGAAGCTCAATATTTGAAAATGCTGCTTGATTCATGAAAATGGCCTTTTTATGGTTAACTCATTTTTACGTGTAAAACAGATAGATGAGTCAATCAGTAAAAAGTTCCCAGTAACTATTCAGTGAACCCTGCAAACCAGCTTACCAGACTGGTAAGGAATACCTGCCTTATAATGGCTACGGACTTGGATGAACTTTTTTCAGCCAGGTGGGTCATGGATTCGTAATTCTTTGAGACGACTTTCATCCATCTGCCAAGGTAGCCACTGGCTTAAATCTTCTGGTGGCTTACGTTCATTAGCAATGCAAGCCTCAAGATAGCCCTTCAACCACAGCTTCTGATTGATCCTCCAGATCTTCAGGCTTGTCAGCACCGTAAAGAACCAGGCCGCCAGCTCCATACTCCAGTCGCTCCCGCTGCCGTAATAGTTTTTCCGGCCAACCACGGGACCTCGCAACGTCTGTTCAGCAATATTGTTATCCATCGGAATGTTCGGATTTTGAATAAACCGGCAGAGCCCTTCCCAATGGTTCACAAGGCTCTCAAGTACCTTTTCCGCTTTTTCAGCCAGCCGTAATCGTACCAGTTCTTTATCTCGCTGAGAGGCTATGCGTTCATTCAGGCGTAGTGATTTCAAGCATCAATCAAGGATAGCTGAACAGGGCTATTGATGCTTGAATAATGGATTTAGCGAATGGTTACCTGAAGTGTTTCAATATAATTCTGGCTGCATTAATAATCAGGCGCTCTGGCGGTTCTCATTCTGCGGGGATTGTAAATGTCAATCTCTTCATATATGTGTTCATGCTGGTGCCCCCCCTTATCCCTGGGTTCCTCAAGTAACATCATCGGTTGATCAACCACCTCCTGTGCCTGACCCGCTTTATTGACTGCTACCAGCTCCTGAAAGCCACCGGCAACGTCGGGGGATGATCTGCGACAACAATGACGATAGATGTACCCCCCCACCACACCTGCCAACACAAAAGACGCGGCAGCCGCAATACCGGCTATTGCGCCGGTACTCAGGGTAGCCGCCAGCGGTGCCGCACTGGTGGGCAGTGTCATAGTGGCCCCCGGGAGGCTTATGGTGGTGTTCGATACCGTCGCCATCGGTGCTGGCGTGGTCGGTACTACTGTTGTTGGTGGCGTTGGGCGGGAAGTTGCAGTGTGTGGAGACGTTGTGGTTGGGATGGTTTTCGGTTCAGGAGATTCGTGGTCGGTGCCAATTTTACTCAGGGTATAGACGTTGGTGACTTCACTCATCTGATGGGTGACTGTTGGCGGCGTTGAGCTGGAAGTCAGGGTGTGTGCAGAAGCTGTCATTGCTTCTGGTGTTGAGGTTTGTGCAGATGCGGTGACTTGGCTGCCAGTGGTTGGGATGGCTTCCGGAGCAGCAGGACATAACTCTAACCCGGCGACACTGTCACCTGTTAATGCCTCAAAATAGCAGTCACTGGGCTGGCAATTCGGTTTGACCAGAGGGGGGTCAACAGCTTCACAGAAATTATCCAGCAAGTAACTGCAATCCCTGATGGTGTCTCGTTCCAGTCTATCGTTAACGCGGACCTCACAGATAGTGGGGTTAAGCCCTCCATGGATATTCGCAAACCCGGCCTGACTACTTTCAACGGTGCTAATTACGGCCTTTGTGTTGACAACATTGCCAAAATACCCAGAACCGATACCGGCAGAACCAAGAGCACCGGAGTTTTTAACCTTGCTGTTGAATGACATTGTGTTAGCAACTCTATGGTGTTCGTCGGTTTCAACAGGAGGAGTAAAGACCCCCGCCCCGATACCGGCAAAACTGGAAACACCTGAGGTTTCCACTGTGCAGTTTATCGCTTTGGTATTGACAGCAGCCCCCCTACCCACTCCGATACCGGCACTACCACCATAAGAACCGTGGTTTTCCACCGTGCAGCTAATTGCCAGAGTGTCGGCTGCAGCCCCCTTACCCACCCCGATGCCAACATTACTCGAATTACCGTAGGTTTTTACCGTGCAGTTCATTGCTATGGTGTCGGCAGCGATACCGCCCCCCACCCCGATGCCAGCATTACCCTTAATACCGTAGGTTTCTACCGTGCAGTCCTTTGCTATGGTGTTACGAGCAGTACCTCCATCCCCCGCCCCGATACCGGCATTACTCTCCTCCTCACCATTGGTTGTTACCGTGCAGTTCATTGCTGTGGTGTCGGTAGCGTACCCATTCCCCACCCCAATACCGGCACTAACGTAAGAACCGGAGCTTGTCACATTGCAGTTCATTGCTGTGGTGTCGTTAGCGATACCTGCACCCACCCCGATGCCGGCATTACCGTAAGAACCAGAGCTTGTCACATTGCTGTTGACTGCCCTGGTCCTGGCGACGCTTGACGAAATCTCACGCCCCGCTCCGATACCGGCATTGCATTCGTTCGTTTTCGGTTTCTTCGTTTCCACCGTGCAGTTCATTGCACTGGTGTCGGCAACGCTTCCTTCATCAACACGCCCCACCCCGATACCGGCACTACTGGAGGTTATCACCTTGCAGTTTACTGCAGTCGTGCCACTAACCTTTCCATTATGCACATATCCCGCGCCAATACCGGCATACACAGATGAACCGGAAGTTGTCACCTTGCAGTTTACTGCGGTCGTGTTTCTAACAGTTCCTCCCTTAATTTCGCCCACTGCAATACCTGCGCTTGCCTTATTACCCTTGGTAAAAAGGACAAAATCTTTAACGTAAATATTGCTGATCACGGCTTTGGCGTCTGACATTTTACAAGCGGCTACCCCGGTCGAAGTTGTCTTAACTTTTGTCCGTATATTTGGATCTATAAAGCGCAGGCGAAGAACTTTACCCTTCAGATTTTTCACAAGGCAGCGGTCCAGACCAGAAATTGTATAATTTTTACCATCGTATTCACCGGTAAATGGCCGTTTTCTACTGCCGATGGAGCGGAACGAGCGGGTAACATTAATATCCGCAGTCTGCTGGTAAGTACCATTCAGTGGGTAGTTTGGGTATTTCGGATCACCAATCTTGCCCAGGGTTGTGGCATTCGGCACCAAAATCGGCACTTCTGTTTTACTGCCCGATGGGGAGGCAGCCGCCGCAGCGGTAAGGCTGGACAGGGCACCCAGTGCCACGGCGGTTTTCGGTAGCTGGCCAGTGCCGATGGAGGTGGTGGCTGGTGGGCTGGTTCGTTGTGGTTTTTGCTGCGGTTTCTTTTTTTTCCTGCCTTTGTCGTTTGTTGGGGAGCCGTCCTCCGAAATATCTGCCCGATTTTCCGTTGGAGGAGAACCTTCAGTCGCCCCAAAAACGCCCAAAAGATCCCTGAATCGAGTGGCTGCAGAAAAGGTGACAATGCCCTCCAGCATCGTGCGGATCTCCGCTGGCAGCACGGTATAAGGCGACACCAGCCGGGCCGCCAGCTCAACCCCCTGGAAAAAGCTGCTGTCCTGCCCATCGGGGCTGCCAAAAGTGAAGGCAGGACCTTCATCCGGTTGTGCCGACGGCTGCGTCCCGGAAGGAATATAACCGGGATGAAGCGACCGCAAAAACAGGATCGGAACGCGCCAAGGGGCGACCGTTAAGAACCCGGCAAATAGCCCGTCACTTTCCGTTGGCTGATCGGGTACGGAGCCAGAAGCCATGGGTGCGCCTGTGGAGTGAACAGCAGGTTGGGATATCATAGTGATTACCTCGCAAACTGAGGCAAGGATAGACAAGACTCAGGCGGTGAAAGGAACCGTTTGAATTATGCGCAACGGGCAAAGCGCAAAAATCGTATAAAACAGGAAAAAGCCTGGGGATAGGACCTGGACTGCAAAATGAGTCAGCCGACGGGTCCCCTGGTACAAGGTTTACACCTTAGACTCCTTGTAATGATCTATAGCAGTTCTCAGTCTGCTGGAATTACCAATATCAACATATTCATATATGCCAGTATCTTCACCGAAAAGCTTCTCTTTTGCCTCACTCCTGGCGGCTTCTATCATCGGTTGACCAATCGCCTGTTGTGCCTGACCCACAGTATTGATGGTCACCAGCTCCTGCGGGTCATCGGCAGCGGATGACCTGCGATAACAATGACGATAGATGCATACACCTGCCAGCACAAAGGCAGAAGCCCCCAAGGCGATAGCGGCTATTGCACCAGTACCCAGGGAAGTCGCCAGCGGTGCCGCACTGGCAGGCAGCGCAATGGTACCCCCCGGCAGGTCGGTAACTTCCATGGTAGTGTTCGACGCCGTCGCCATCGTTTCTGTCATCGGTGAAGGTGTGGCCGTGACTATTGGCGGCGTAGGGCTGGAAGATACAGGGTTGCATAACTCCGCCCCCTCATCCGAGCCATCATCACAATGTTCAAAGCCATCACATTGATCGCCCTCAGAAATACATTTGGCGCTATCGCAAAAAAACAGCCCTCGTCCATGACATTCAGACCGTGTGCAGTTCATTTCATCCCAGCCATTTTCACAATCTTTACCGCCATTACATTTAGTACTGTAACGAATACAGTCGCCGATATCGCAAAAAAACAGCCCTGAGTTTTCACATTCAGGCCGTGTGCAGTTCTCTTCATCGGAGGAATCTTTACAGTCGTACTGCCAATCGCATCGATATTTGGCAGAAACACATTGGCCGTTGTCACAGCGGAATTGATCAGAAGCACATGTTACCGGAGGCTTTGTAGTTTGAACGGAAGTTGCAGTATGTGCAGACGTTGTAATCTCTTCTGCCGTTGCGACTTGTGCACCCGCAGCGGTCAGGCCGGACAGGGCACCCAGCGCCACGGCGGCTTTCGGTAGCGGGCTAGTCCGGACGGAGGCGATGGCTGGTGGGCTGGTCCGTTGTCGTACTTGTTGCGGTGTCTTTTTTTTCCTGCCTTTGTCGTTTGTTGGGGAGCAATCCACCGGGCTGTCTGCCCGGCTTTGCTCTGGTGGCGAACCTTTCGTCGCCCCAAACGCGCCCAAAAGATACCTGAGCCGGGTCGCTGCGGAAAAGGTGACAATGCCCTCCAGCATCGTGCGGATTTCTGCTGGCAGCACAGTATAAGGCGACACCAGCCGGGCACCCAGCTCAACCCCCTGGAAAAAGCTACTGTCCTGCCCATCGGGGCTGCCAAAAGTGAAGGCCGGACCTTCATCCGGTTGCACCGACGGCTCCGTCCCGGGGGGAATATAACCGGGATGAAGCGACCGCAAAAACAGGATCGGACCGCCCCAAACGACGACCTTTAAAAACCCGGCAAATAGCCCGCCATTTTCCGTTGGCTTATCGGGTACGGAGCCAGAAGCAATGGGTGCGCCTGTGGACTGAACAGCAGGTTGGGATATCAAAGTTATTACCTCGCAAAATGAGGCAAGGATAGACAAGGCTCAAGCATCAAAAAGAATCGTTTGAATTATTCGCAACGGGTATTGCGCAAGAATCTTATAAAACTGGAAAAATGGGGTTCTACATTTGCGGAAAGGTTCGGTATGCATTCCCAAGGGGGAGAGTTTGTTGCAAAAGTTATAAAAGCCTTGAACCACAAAGACACGAAGGCACAAAGGAAGCCTTTTTGATTTGCTGAGCGTAACTCAGGCAAGCCCAGAAAAACCTTTGTGTCTTTGTGCCTTTGTGGTGTCATTCTTTTTAAGTCTTTTCGCAACACCCTCGGGAACGTGGGAGTCCAAACCGTTGACAAAAAAAGCCCGGACAAAACCGGGCTTATGTATGATGGTAGAAAGTGATTACAACAGACGCCTCAAAACGTCGTTCAAACCCTTTCAAAAATGGTAGTGATACCCTGACCAAGGCCAACACACATGGTTGCCAGCCCGAGGGTGCCGCCATTCTGTTTCATCACATTCAGCAGTGTTCCGGAAATTCGGGCACCGGAGCAGCCAAAGGGATGACCGAGAGCAATGGCACCACCATTCAGGTTAACCTTTTCCTCCATCTTATCCAGCAATTTAAGGTCTTTCAGGACGGGCAGTGCCTGGGCAGCAAACGCCTCATTCAGCTCTACATGATCAATATCATCGATGGTCAAGCCGATACGCTTAAGGGCTTTCTTACTGCTGGGAACCGGTCCGTACCCCATAATGGAAGGATCAACTCCGGCAACCGCCATGGCCCTGACCACCGCCATGGGCTGCAAACCGAGATCTTTAGCCCGCTGGGCAGACATCACGATCATACAGGAAGCGCCATCGGTAATCTGTGAAGACGTTCCTGCGGTCACTGTCCCTTTGGGGTTAAATGCAGGCTTAAGCTGTGACAGTGCTTCTACCGTTGTTTCCGGGCGAATGGTTTCATCCTGAGTGAAAAGACGGAGGTTGCCGTCTGCATCATGCCCCTGCATCGGGATAATTTCATCTTTGAAATTACCCGCTTCGGTGGCAGCCCAGGCCCGCTGGTGTGACCGGGCACCAAATTCATCCTGTGCCTGGCGGCTGATGCCGTGCATGCTGCCCAGCATTTCTGCAGTCAGGCCCATCATACCGGCAGCCTTGGCACCGTATTTGGACAACCTTGGGTTCGGGTCAACCCCGTGCATCATGCCCACATGCCCCATGTGCTCGACACCGCCGACCACAAAGACATCACCGTTATTGGTCTGAATAGCCTGAACGGCTGTCTGCAGGGCACTCATGGAGGATCCGCACAAACGGCTGACCGTCTGGCCTGCGGAAGTATTGGGAATGGGTGACATCAGCGATGCCATTCGGGCGATGTTCCAACCCTGCTCCAGGGTCTGGTTTACGCAACCCCAGATAACATCTTCCACCTCAGCCGGGTTCAATTCAGGATTGCGGTTAAGTACGCCGGTAATCAACTCGGCAGACAGGTTGTCAGCACGGACATTACGATACATGCCGCCCTTGGAACGACCCATGGGGGTACGCCCGTAGTCAACAATTACAGCATCTCTTGGATTCAGGCTCATGATATTCTCTCTTTTATAGTCCCTGAAAATGGTTCAATAACGTAAGACTCACCTGGTTACTCACAGAGCCATCAACCGTAGAAGGTCTTGCCTTCACGAGCCATTTCCCGAAGTTTGTCAGTCGGCGCATACAGTGGGCTGATATGAGCGTACTTGTCGGCAAGCTCAACAAACTCCGCCACACCTATGGTGTCAATATACTTCAGGGCACCACCACGGAAGAGAGGGAAGCCAATACCCATAATCAGTGCCATATCCGCTTCAGCGACGGAATCAACAATGCCATCTTCAAGGGTACGAACGGTTTCCATGCACAGTGGGATCATCATGCGGGCGATGATTTCCTCATCATCAAAAGGTTTTTGTTCAGCACACACCTCACTGAACAGGCCATAAACCGCCTCATCGACCACCTTCTTTGGCTTGCCTTTTTTATCCTGTTCGTACTTATAGAAACCGGCACCGTTTTTCTGACCATAGCGCTGGTTTTCATACAACACATCAACAGCGGTTTTGAAGTCACGCTTCATGCGATCCGGATACCCGTCAGTCATGACGCTTTGACCATGGTTACCGGTATCAATACCCACCACATCCATAAGATAGGCAGGTCCCATTGGCCAGCCAAAGCGCTCCATGACCTTATCCACCTGCTGGAAGTCGGCACCATCACGGAGCAAGCCAGCGAAGCCGCCAAAGTAGGGGAACAGGACGCGGTTCACCATAAACCCTGGGCAGTCATTAACCACCACGGGTGTTTTACCCATCTTGCGAGCGTACTCAACCACGGTTGCTACGGTGGCATCGCTGGTCTTCTCGCCACGGATAACCTCAACCAATGGCATCGCATGAACAGGGTTAAAGAAGTGCATGCCACAGAACTGTTCCGGACGTTTCAGATCCCTGGCCAGTTCATTGATGGAAATAGTGGAGGTGTTGGACGTCAGGACAGCGTTCTCTGACACCTGGTTTTCTACGTCAGCCAGAACGGCCTTCTTGACCTTGGGATTTTCCACAACGGCTTCAACAACAACATCGACGCCCTCGAAATCACCATAGGACAGCGTAGGTACAATCTTATTCAGTACACTGCCCATCTTGCTGGCATCCATCCGCCCCCGGGAAACCCGCTTGGAGAGGAGTTTGGTAGCTTCGGAAAGACCAAGATCCAGTCCGTCCTGATTGATATCTTTCATCAGGATGGGCGTACCTTTCAGTGCAGACTGATAGGCAATACCACCACCCATGATGCCCGCACCCAACACCGCCGCCTTGTTGGTTTCAGCGGCAATACTGGCAGAATCCTTGGCCTTTTTCTTAAGGAACTGATCGTTCAGGAACAGGCCAACCAGGGCATTACACACGGAAGACTTGGCCAGTTTGATAAACCCTTTGGCTTCCACTTCAAGGGCCTTGTCACGGTCCATAAAGGCGTGCTTCTGGATGGTTTTGACTGCCGCTATCGGTGCCAGCATGTGTGGCCCGGCCTGCTGTTTTACCACGGCAGATGAGGTTTCAAACACCATCATCGATTCAATCGGCGGCAGTTTCAGCTTGCCTTTTTTCTCCTGCTTTCTGGCCTGATAATCCAGTTCACCATCCAGGCAGCGACGCACCAGGGCTACCGCAGAATCTTTCAGTTTTTCAGGCGCAACCACTGCATCAACCGCTCCTGCTTTCAGCGCGGCATCGGGGCGATACTCTTTGCCACTGGCAATCCACTCAACGGCATTATCCGCACCAATCAACCTTGGCAACCTGACGGTACCACCCCAGCCCGGATAGATACCCAGCTTGACTTCCGGCAAGCCAACCTTGGCTTCTGTGGAAAGAACCCGGTAATCGGCACACAGGCAGATCTCAAAACCGCCTCCCAGGGCAATGCCATTCACGGCAGCGACTGTTGGTATGTCAAGATCTTCAAAACCGGAGAAGACCTTATTTACCGTCATCACTCCGGCCAATAACGTCTCATCATCCTGCTTGAAGGTCTGGGTGAATTCATTGATATCAGCACCAACGATAAATACATCTTTACCACTGGTGAGAATAAGGCCTTTGACCGTTTCATCAGCACGGATGGCCTCCAGCGCAGCCTCCAGATCCTCAATAGCAGAGTGACTGAACTTATTGACACTTTCGCCTTCGAGATTGAACTGCAATTCGGCGATACCATCTTCCACAGGCAAAACCCTGAATGCCTTCCCCTGGTAGATCATGAACTTCTCCTTTCGGATTGAAGATAGACAGGCTAACCATACTGAGGCGACCAACCTTTCATTAACAGGGCTGATGCAAGTGTTACATGAACTATGGCAGCTATCTGATTATTATTGCTTTACTTCCTGACTTTACCCTGGACCGGATATTTCATAAACGTGCTCCCGCTCTCGCTTGTCCTTTGCCGCTCTAAGGGAGTTTTGCTCAGTCGACCGTACTCCCCGGTACGGCGCTCCCTCACAAAATCCCTTAGAGCGACAAAGTCCTGCGCGAGATTCGGGGCAGTTTATGAAATATCCGGTCTGGCAATTACCAAGTGCATCCCAGCAAATTCATACGGCTGTTTGAATTTAGTGCCTACCTTCTGTGAAATGGTGTTTAAAGTCAAGCCTGAAACACCATGAAGATGCCACCTTTTCCCCACAGTTACACAAGATTACTCATCCAGAAAATAGCCACTTCCGAATCCGGAGCATTGCTGATGGAAAATTACCGGACAGACAGCTAATAAAACGATGAATAAAACCAGGATAGGCCTTACAATGGAAATGCCATGACTTTAGAAGCATTCATGCCCTCCATGAACTCCTCAATCCATCTTATTGATGATCATGAGGAATCGCGACAGCGGTCTGGCCATCCAGATGTTACAGGGCGGATCACTTTTTGCATCTATTCAAGAAGGAAGACAGCTTATGAGCCTCTACAAGCATATTCTGGTTGCGATCGATTTGTCCGACGAAGCCGACGAGGTGCTCGAGAAAGCCAAATCCATTGCCGAAAAACACCAGGCGAGACTGACCATGGTTCATGTTGTCGAGCCACTCAGCGTTGCCTATGGCAGCGATATCCCTCTCGACCTCACCACCTTGCAGGATGAAATCACCGAACAGGCAAAAGAACGCATCGCCCGCCTGGCCGATTCCATCCAGCTGAAGAAAGGTGAACAGCATGTGGTCTATGGCCGACCCGAGCGTGAGGTTCACCGGATAGCCGAAGAGTCAGACGTTGACCTGATTGTGGTTGGCAGCCACGGCCGTCATGGACTGGCACTGATTTTAGGCTCTACATCAACCAGTATCCTGCATGGTGCCGGTTGCGATGTACTGGCAGTGAGAGTCGGTAAAAACAGCTAAGCCTGTTATAAAAAAGAGCCACATTCTACACCTGTGGCTCTTGTGAATACCTACATATTATCCAACTCTTCCCACCGTTCCATTTTCTGTTCTATCAACTCATTGAGCTCAGACAGCCTGTTAAGCACAGTCTGGACTTCGGACTGATCTCCCTGATAAAAACTCGACTCAGCAGTTTGAGCCTCCAGCTGACCAAGCTCTTCTTCAAGTGCCTCAATCTCCTCCGGCAAAGCATCAAGCTCGCGTTGCAGTTTGTAACTGAGTTTCTTTTTCACCGGCTTGGTGGCTTCAGGCTGACCGGGTGGCGCTTTAGGCTTTTCCGTTTTTTTAACCACCTGGGCTTCTGCTACCAGGCTTGAAATCGAACCGCCCTGGTGCAACCAGTCATCAAATCCACCAACATACTCACTGATATGACCACCTGGTTCAAACACCAAAGTACTCGATACCACATTATCCAGGAATGTCCGGTCGTGACTGACCAGCAGAATGGTGCCAGTGAACTCCACCAACAAGGATTCCAGAAGCTCCAGAGTCTCAACATCAAGGTCGTTGGTGGGCTCGTCCATTACCAGCAAATTGGCGGGTTTACTGAACAAACGCGCGAGCAATAATCGGTTTCTCTCCCCACCGGAAAGCGCCTTGACCGGCACACGGCAACGACCGGGTGGAAACAGGAAATCTCCCAGATAGCCAATAACATGCCGACTTGAGCCATTGATGGTGATACTCTCACGACCTTCCGCCACGTTATCAATCACGGTTTTTTCAAGGTCCAGCTGATTACGCAGCTGGTCAAAATAAGCCACCTCAAGCCTGGTCCCCATTTTAACAGATCCCGTTTCCGGCTTGAGATTGCCCAGAAGGATACTGAGTAGCGTTGACTTCCCTGCCCCGTTGGCTCCAATCAAGCCAATCTTGTCACCGCGCATCAGCCGGAGATTGAAGTCGTTAATGACGGTATGCTGATCAAACGACTGGGAAATATTTTTGGCTTCCAGCACCAGCTTGCCTGACGCTTCGCCCTGCTCCAGTCCAAAGCTGGCATTGCCCTGCACCTCACGGCGCTGACGACGCTCCTCCCGGAGTTTTTTCAGGTCCCGAACCCGCCCTTCGTTACGGGTTCGGCGAGCTTTAATCCCCTGACGAATCCACACCTCTTCCTGCGCCAGTTTTTTATCGAACAGGGCATTTTGCTCAGCCTCTACTTCAAGGGCATGAGCCTTGCGCTCCAGGAAGGTTTTATAGTCGCACTCCCAGCTGGTCAGCTGCCCGCGATCCAGCTCAATAATCCGGGTCGCCAGCGACTGGAGAAATGAACGGTCGTGGGTAATAAACAGCAAGGCTCCGGAGAAATCTTTCAGCTGTTTCTCAAGCCAGTCAATGGCAATAATATCAAGATGGTTCGTAGGCTCATCCAGCAACAGCAGATCAGGGTCGCCCACCAGCGCCCTGGCCAGCTCCACCCGCCGACGCCAGCCACCGGAAAGTTCTTTCATCTGTTTTTCAGCCGGAAGACCCAGCTTCTGAATAACCGTATCCACCTTCTGGCTGAGGCTCCAGCCATCCACGGACTCCAGCTGCTGCTGGACTTTCTCCAGTGCTTTCATATCAGCGTCAGTGCTGATATTCATGGATAAGGTATGGTAACGACTGATCAGTTCACCAACCGCCTCAAGGCCTGAGGCAACCACATCATAAACTTTCTTTTCATCCTGGTCAGGAAGGTCCTGATTCAAAACCCCTACCTTCAGACCGGGCTTACGCCAGAGGGTGCCATCATCAGGCAGAATTGTGCCGGACACCAGCTTCATCAAGGTAGATTTGCCTGCACCATTGCGGCCCAATAAGCAGACTCTCTCACCTTTTCGAATCTGAAACTCGGTATGATCCAGCAGGGGTTGGTCACCATAAGCCAGGCTGACCTTTTCGAATCTAAGTAACGGCATTATCCATCCAGGAGGTGAAGTCCTTTGCCAGCTATCCGCACCTGCAAAGGTTTAACAACCGAAAGTGTTGAAAAAAACAAACTAGAATAACGCCAACCACCGGCAATGGGTAGCATGTATCACTGTTTTTTCAGACAAATCGCGACAATCAAAGCCATCAGCTGACAAAGCAATAACGGCACAAAAGCCAGCTGGTAGTCCTCAATGGACAAGGCACCCAGGCCATCATGCCCGAGCCCCTCCAGGATAAACCCGATAATCAGCTGCATAACCGGACCTGCCAGCAGCATGGAACCATTGGTAATCGCCAGCAGGACGCCAATCCGTTCCGGTGGACTGATGCTTTTCACCACGGAGAATGCCAGCATATAGCCAACACTGCTGATCCCTGCCATAAAACAGATCATGGACATGACCAGCATGGAACATGGGCAGAAGATCAGCAAACTGAACAACACAGGAGAAGCGATAGCGCAAACCACCATCACCTTGCGCATTGACCCAACCAGGCAGGCCAGCCAGCCCAGCAGAGGAGCACCAATAGCGGCACCGACAAAAATCAACGCAACCATATCAGCAACCGCTTCCTGCTCACCGGGAAAACGCTCATAGAAGAAAGGAATTCCCCACAAACCAGCAAAACTGGTAATGACGGCAAACAGGCCAAAACCATACAAACAGCACAGGATTAAAGAGGCCCGATCAAATGGCACCTTTTCGCTGGGGTCAGTCTCAGAACCACCTCCACAGGTCACATCATGCAACCTGGCATCACTGACGGAGACCGGCGGCGTGCTTTTCACAAAGACGGCAATCAGGGCAGCAAGTACAGCACCAAAAATGGCGGCGGCCTGCATGGCACCCTGCCACCCATAGGCTTCCATAAGATTCGGCAGTATCAGTGGGCCAAGCCCGCCACCGGCCAGCCCAAAAGCTTCAATTGCCCCCGCAAGGGTTGGAAAATAACGTTCCGGAAACCAGCGACTGGCCAGATTCATGCAGACCACAATCACCGGGGAGGTCATCACGCCCATAAATGCCCGGGATGCGCTGGCTGACAACATGGTTTCAGAAACACTGAACCAGTAACAGCCAACAGCCATCAATACACAGCAAACCACCAATAATAGCCGGGCATTACAGCGATCCGCCAGGTAGCCTCCCGGAACCTGAAACAGAAGATAAAAGCAGAGGAAACTGCTGGTTAACCAACCGATATCTGCCACATCAAGATCGAAAGCCGACATCAACTGAGGCACCATTACCGATGGTGCCCCCTGAAGCATAAATTGATACGAACAGAACAATGCTGCTATTGAGCAGATAATAATGCCTCTGAGGCTTATAGAACTTGTCGCCACCGTACTTACTCCCTAACTATCCCTAATACCCTTTCCCTATATAAAATGTTTTCAACATGGGGTCTGAGCAGGGTTAGATTAGATGACAATTAATAAGTTCATTAAAAAATCACCAGAGTAGACAGAAATTTGAATCTATTAACCATGAATGGCTTTAAGAGGCAGACTTAAAGCCCGAAAACAGGAGAAAAATAATATTTTCCACAATCAGAGAAAATGCTCTGGAATTCTGAAAGTAAACGGCTGTTCTTATGCGAACCTATAGCCCCTGAGGCTAAGGAATAATACGCTCAATAACCCGGCCCATTCCGGGAGCAAGAATATCCGCCTCCAGAACCAGGGCCATCCCTGTTTGGAAGGAAGGGCCAATCTTAGGGGTTCCGTCGCATAGTAAACCGGTCAGATAACCGACTATGGGCATATGACTGGCCAATAGTACTACACCGGAATCCGGGAGAGCGTCGAGTACTTTTGCCGGATTACCATCAGGCTCCAGCTCGTCCAGCGTTTCAACCTTGAGCCCAAACGCCTCTGCCGCGATATGGGCCGTTTGCTGAGCCCGAAGATACGGGCTGGCAAACACACAATCTACCCGCTGAGCAGCCAATAAAGCAACGGTATCCCTGACCTCACGGATACCCTGCTCAGTGAGATCCCTTTCCTTATCCGAAGGGGCAGACCATGATGCCTGACCGTGGCGCATAATGATAAGTTTCATGATTTAATCATTATCCGATCCGTTCAGTTCTTTCTCATCATCACCTGACGCTCTGTCTCCACCAGGGACAGGCCAGTCTGAGAATGGATAGGGTTTAGTATCAGAGTTGTAGGTCAGAAACCCGGCAATCTGGTAAATGTACTGATTCACACCGGCACTGAATTTTAACAGACGATCATTGGGTTCGCTCATAATAAACCCGTGAATAGCCTGAACAATTGCCATCAGCATCACCAGAAAAGCAGCAAGATAGGCCACAACACCGAAAACCACCATAAAGACCAGCCTCAACCAACGAGACTCCGATTTAAGGTTATTAACCACTTTCTCATCCATCACGCTTCTCTCCATAGTCTTTTAAGCCCATATTCTCTAAAGAAAAGTTGTATTATTCAGATTCAGCTACTGCGTGGACATAAACTCCACATCGGTTTTCTGCTCCCGGAGCATCATTCCCTTAACCAGCGCACCAATGGCATTGCCCTCAAAAATAATGCTGTACAAACCATCCACCAACGGCATATAAACTCCCAGCTGGTCGGCCTTTTGCTTTACCTGCTTCAGGGTGTTCACCCCTTCCGCCACCTGCCCCAGTCTCGCCTCAGCTTGATCAAGCGAACAGCCTTGGCCCAGGGCATAACCAACCCGGAAATTTCGACTCAGGTCAGAAGTGCAGGTAGCCACAAGATCACCCACCCCGGCCAATCCCAAAAATGTCATCGGATTAGCGCCGAGTGTTACCGCAAAGCGACTCATTTCCGCAAGGCTTCGGGTAATCAGCATACTTTGGGTATTCTCACCCATGCCCAGTGCTGCTCCCATGCCAGAGACTATGGCATAAATATTCTTTAAAGCACCTGCCAATTCCACACCATAAACATCCGTGTTGGAGTAAACCCTGAAGTAATCACAGTGCAAGACCGACTGTATGATCTGGCAAAGGTCTTCATCGTCACTGGCAATCACCGTGGCTGTCAGAGCCTTGGCAACGATCTCACCAGCCAGGTTGGGTCCGCTCAAAACACCGATACGAGGGTTTTCCAGCTCTTCCATCAGAATCTGACTCATCAGATCAAAGGTAACGGGTTCGATACCTTTCGTGGTACTGATCACTATCTTGCCACAAAGCAGTCCGTTGGTTTTTCTGACCACCTCCCGGAAAGATTTGCTGGGAATAGCGATAAAGACGATATCAGCATCAGCGACCACCGCCGACAGATCCGTGCTTGCGCTAACGGAAGGATGAATCCTGAACTCGGGAAGATACCTGGCATTCACATGGTCATCATTAATGCTCCTGACCTGCTCTGCATCTCTCATCCAGAGCTTCACCCTGTGGCCATTGGTGGCGGAGATATCAGCCAGAGCCGTACCAAAACTGCCGCCACCAAGAACAGCGATTGTATATTCCCCAGTACCGCCATTTTCTGCGGTGCCATGTGGCCTCTCTGTCATATAGTTAATCCCGTTTTACCCGCAAACACTGCATCAAAATCTCTTGAGGTCTGCGGTAAAAGCTTTATTTAATCACACCAGTAAAAAGCGTTGCACAGAAGATAGCTACCAGAAACTGAATTTTTTTTTCGAATCAAGGTAATGCTCCTCAATATTGTACGATTGTGCAATGCTAGAAAACCATTCCCGACTGTATTACCTTTACTTCCCGAGTAGCAATATACGTCATACGCCTTCACAGACTCTTTGGCCTTTGCCGGTACTTTGCCAAATTATGCCAGTGATGCAACAGGCCTGACACTGATCAGATTTCTGGTAATAAGATGCTATGACACTTATCATTGGCCACTGTTTCAGTGGCTCAGTGTTGTCTTTTTGTTACAAAGAGCCCAACAGCACTATCACAGATAAAAAGCAATGGTATAGTTCCTCACCGGAACGATAGTAATGCATTTTGCAAGACTGTCAGGATTAAGCGGGGTCATCGGCCCCTGATGTGAATGCCGTATCGGCAGGGAAGTCCCGATCATAGTATCGGCTCCCGGGTGTCATCACTGGCCTGATGCCATGCAGGTGCTGGACCTTCCAGGAACCAATAAACGAATGAAGCAACCATCGAAATCTGGCCTCAGACAAGAAGCCGTTAGCCAACAAGAAGCTTTCAGCAAAGAAGATTTGTTACGCTGTTCACAGGGTGAGCTTTTTGGTGCTGGTAATGCTCAGCTCCCGGCCCCTGATATGTTGATGCTTGACCGCATCGTTCGCATTTCTGAACAGGGCGGAGCCTATGGCAAAGGCGAGATCATCGCAGAACTGGATATCAATCCGGACCTCTGGTTCTTCTCCTGCCACTTTCCGGGAGACCCTGTTATGCCCGGATGTCTCGGACTTGACGCCATGTGGCAGCTGGTTGGCTTCTACCTGGGCTGGATGGGCAACCCCGGCCGGGGACGCGCCCTTGGCAGTGGCGAGGTAAAATTTACCGGCCAGATTCTGCCCACCAGCAAAAAAGTAACATACCGTATTGATATTAAACGTATCATCGCACGCAAACTGGTTCTGGGCATTGCTGATGGATCAGTCAGTGTTGATGGCCGGGAAATTTACACCGCGGAAGGACTGCGGGTAGGTCTTTTCCAGAACACTGACGCTTTCTGATTTCCCTGTTCCCTCCTGCCCGCTGGACGGGAGGGAGTACCGGGATCTGACTCTGGTTTTTTTCTGACTTAAACAGGCTATTCAGGTTGACATCAATGAAACGTGTTGTAGTTACAGGGATTGGCATCACATCCTGCCTGGGTATCACCCAGGATGAGGTAGCCGAGAGCCTTAAACTTGGGCGCTCCGGTATTCGCTTCAATGAAAGCTATAAGGAGCATGGTTTCCGCAGCCAGGTGTCCGGCACAGTAGACATCGATTTCGAACAGTTTATTGACCGCAAAACCCTGCGCTTCATGGGCAACGCCGCTGCCTATGCCTATATTGCCATGAAGCAGGCCATTGACGATGCGGGCCTGACTGAAGATCTGGTTTCCAACCCCCGTACCGGACTGATTGCGGCTTCTGGCGGAGCCTCGTCAGAAAATATTGTCGACTCTGCAGACATCATGAGAGAAAAAGGTGTCAAGCGCGTCGGCCCCTACCGGGTTACCCGCACCATGGGCAGTACCGTGTCGGCCTGCCTTGCCACCCCGTTTAAAATCAAGGGCGTTAACTACTCAATTACCTCTGCCTGTGCCACCAGCGCACACTGTATTGGCAATGCCATTGAACAGATCCAGCTGGGCAAGCAGGACATCGTCTTTGCCGGTGGTGGTGAAGAGGAACACTGGACGCAAACCGGTCTGTTCGATGCCATGGGGGCACTGAGCACCAGGTACAATGACACCCCTGAGCAGGCTTCCCGTGCCTATGATGCTGACCGGGATGGCTTCGTTATCGCCGGTGGCGGCGGCATGATTGTGGTGGAAGAGCTGGAGCACGCCAAAGCCCGTGGTGCCAGGATTTACGCTGAAATCACCGGCTATGGTGCCACTTCCGATGGCTATGATATGGTAGCTCCGTCTGGTGAAGGCGCTGCACGCTGTATGCGCATGGCCATGGAAACCATCAACGCCCCTATTGATTACATCAATACTCACGGCACCAGCACCCCGGTCGGTGATGTGGCTGAGTTGAAAGCGCTTACTGAGGTATTTGGCGACCAGATGCCAGTGATCAGCTCCACCAAATCACTGTCCGGCCACTCTCTGGGTGCTGCTGGCGTTCAGGAAGCCATATACTGCCTGCTGATGATGAAGCACAACTTCATCACCGCTTCTGCTAATGTTCAGAACCTGGATGAAGCGGCTAAAAACCTGCCCATCCTGACCGGTGAAGCCCGCGAACAAAAACTGAACCGGATTATGTCCAACAGCTTTGGCTTTGGTGGCACCAACGCCTGCCTGGTATTTGAGCGTTACCAGTAATCATTTTTCCTCAGGGTTTCGCAACAGCCCCGAGACCCTGAGGATCCGGTTTCTGTCAATGTAAAAAGCAGTTAAGCCAATCACTAGTCACTAGGAGGCTGACCGAGAATAGCGCCCGTAGCGAGGATGGCAGAAAATTGAGGATAAAAAGTCGGAAATTTTTAGTGAATAGTGGTTCTATTTGCTAAAAATTTCCGACTTTTTAGACCAATTTGCTGCCACCGCAGTAGGGCAGTCTATTCTCGGACAGCCTCCTAGATATCAGCCCTGATGATACGTCCGGGCAGCTTAATCCTTTCATAATTCTGTCGCTTAAGTGAAATTGCCCCGGAACAGTCACAGTTATCATTCGGAAAACCGGGGGAGCGTGTAGCACTACCGCAATATCAGTCCCGAACAAATGACGGCACAATAGAACAGGACAAGGGCAGGACAAGAACTTTTCAGGTAAAAGTGCCTCAAAAAGCCACGGGCTGCACACAGCAGCAACACCCTGACAGGCATCAGAAATCCGCCATTTTCTTTTTAACCTTTTTCCGAGCCAGTAAACACTATGCTCAGCATTTTTGATATTTTCAAAACGGGCATTGGCCCATCCAGCTCTCACACGGTAGGCCCAATGTGGGCTGGACACCGCTTTCTGAAGGAGCTGGAAGAAAAAGGCACCCTGTCCAGTATCTCATCCATTCGAGTTGGTCTTTATGGCTCGCTGGCGCTGACGGGTGTTGGCCATGGCACCGATAAGGCCACCCTGCTCGGCCTGACCGGTTATCGCCCGGACACTATTGATCCCGATGAAGCTGATCAGATTTTTGCGGATATCAAAACCAATAAAGCCCTCAACCTGGCCGGCAAACACCCCATTGTCTTTGATTACGATTCGCACCTGATTTTCCATAACGGCGAAACGCTGCCTGAGCACCCCAATGGCATGCGAATTTTCGCTTCCGACAACAATGGTGTAGTGATTTATTACAAGTCTTATCTCTCTATTGGCGGAGGGTTTGTGGTCAGTGCCGAAGAGTACAATCAGCCAGAGGCGGCCAACAGCGCTGAAGATTCCGGTCAGATTCCCTATCCTTTCAGAACGGCCGCCGAGCTTCTTGATCTGTGCCATGAGCACAACCTGACCATTGCTCAGTTGACCATTGACAATGAAGTTGCCCGACATCAGGGTGATGTGGACCTGGTAAACGACAAGATTGATGCCATTTGGACAGTCATGCACGCCTGCATCGAAAGGGGCCTGCGTATGGAAGGCACTCTTCCGGTCAGCGGCCTGAAGCGCCGTGCCGCGAATATGCATAAAAATCTGACCAGCAACCCTGACGCCATGCTGATGGATCACTTTGCCATCATGGACTGGGTAACCCTGTTTGCCATGGCCGTTAACGAAGAAAATGCCTGCGGGGGCCGTGTGGTCACTGCACCGACCAACGGGGCTGCTGGCGTTATCCCGGCGACGCTGGCCTATTACACCCGCTTTATCTCGCGAAATAATCAGCAGGGAATTCGCGATTTTATTGCCACAGCCGCCACCATTGGCTCGCTGATCAAGATGAATGCGTCGATTTCCGGAGCCGAAGCGGGCTGTCAGGCTGAAGTAGGCTCTGCATGCTCAATGGCCGCCGCAGCACTGGCTGCCGTTCAGGGTGCCACCATGGAACAGGTGGAGAATGCCGCTGAAATTGGCATGGAACATCATCTGGGCATGACCTGCGACCCCATCGCAGGATTAGTGCAGATTCCCTGCATTGAGCGCAATGGCATGGCCGCCATCAAGGCCATCACCGCGTCCCGTCTGGCCATGCGTGGCGATGGTGACCATGCGGTGTCGCTGGACAGCTGCATTGAAACCATGTACCGGACAGGGCTGGATCTTCAGGCCAAATACCGGGAAACCTCATTGGGTGGTCTGGCCGTTTATGCCAGGGCACAACCGATCAAAATCGTCAGAATGGTATCCTGAAAGCGGCCATCAGCCTGGTTCATGCTCTGTTTTCAACCGCGAAAACCTGGGTCTTTTTCGCTTCCTCAGGACTGGAGATGCATTTTTCAAACCACTGATAATGCAATGCTTTGGAAGGGAGAACACGTAATGACGGGTTTGGGTGTAAAAGATCATTGATTAAGGAAACCATCGGCTCAAGGTAGCGTTTTAAGGCCTCAGCCTTCTGGGTCAGTGTATTGAAATCCTGGGTATTTGGATGGCTTACAGAAGCTACTCTCAAGCTCAGTTGCTCCAGGCTTTTTTTATCATTGGGTATGGCCTTATGGTAAGTGTTATCGGGCTTTACGGTTTCGTATCTCTGCATGGCGTGGGAAATTGCCAGAGCCCGGGCTTGACGCTCTGGAGGAAAAAAGGTGTCTAGTTCGGCATCGTGACAGAAGCTGGCGGCTGTTCCGGTTTCCAGCTCTTTCAGAACTCTGTAGAGACTTTGACCATAAGCAAAAGCATCGTCTGCTGTTTTTGCCGGGATATGTGCGTTCAGGTCTTTCAGTAATTTGAAAGTATCTGGTGCGGCGAAATCCTCACTGCCAAAATGCGAACTTTCTCCGGCTACAGCAGCTTGCCCGAAGTCCAGCTGTTTAACGCTTTGGGTGTTCTTGTCAAACATACAGTTAAATGGTTTAACATCAGAGTGAACAATGCCTTGTTTTTCAAGATGCGCCAAGGCAAACAGTTGCTGTTCCTGCAGATGGGCATAGGCATTAAAAAACTCGTCAGGCGTGATAATTCCTGTTTTCAGTTGGTGTATGAGTGTGATGGTCAGCGTTTGCAGATTTTGCCCATCTATGAACTCAAAAAGTAATCCTGACCGGTTATCGACCTGCTCAAAACCATAGCAATTTACAATATTTGGATGGTCGCCTACTTTTTTCATTATCTCTGCTTCCCGATTCAGAGACTCTGTAGCCGCTTCGTGACAGGAGTTTGTTATTGACCTTTTCAGGGCAAACTTTTCAGAGTTTCCATGAACATCGGTTTGTTCGACCAGGTCGACAATCGCAGTGGCACCGTGTCCAAGTGTTTTAGTGATTGAAGCCTGTTCGCTCAGTATCGAGTGGTCACTGTTTTCCCAGAAAACTGAATCTTCCGAGCCTTCGGAGCATGGGGTCAGGAGTATTCCGTTATCATCGATTGATGACCCGGAGCGACTGGACAAGGAGGTGCCAAGACTTTCATAGCCAACGTCATTTTCGGTTGTCAGGATGTGTTTTGTGACAGTTGGGGTTTTGGATTTATTCGTGTGTTGCCGGTCAGCCTGGTCGGTATGGGCTTGATTTCCCTCCTTTTCAGAGTTAATAGTGGGAGGCGTTGAGGCAGAATGGTTGAGTGGTTTCATTGCCTGTAAACTTTAGTTGCTCTGATAGAGCAACTTATCGACATGAAAGGCAGCGACTTTGCCAAAAAAACTGGATTCGGTCAGAAAATTCCTGCACATCAATGAATTACAGTTCATCATCGCAAATAACCGCTGCTACTGTGGTAGTACTCTGGAAATTTACCGGATCAGCCCCCCCAAGGCAGGAAGTTTAACAACACCAGGACATTAGCAAGAAGTTAATTATGATATTTCCGGGCTCGGATATCCATCGTAAGTCACCTTTTTATCCAAAAGTCTTATTTATAATAATCATTAAAAAGACAATAATTAAATGAATTAGAAATTGGCGCAACAAAAATAATTAACCATGGAATAGCTTAAGTACTCTAAGGGAGAAGTTGCCATGAGAATTTCACCAAAAATCGCCCAACTTTTACATACTGCGGATAAATCAGACAATAAAAATACTAATAAGCCTAAAAAAGGAAGTTTTAAAAATCATAAAATAACTGGTTGTGCAGAGAATATTCACATGCCTGCCAGTTCAGATAGCACTAAATCCGGCAGTGATTCCCGAATGTATAAGAGTATGCCGAAAATCGCACTGACTGAACAAAAACCAGCAGCCCCTCCCGCTGCGCCGCCGCCACCGCCGATAATGAAACAACCTGACACATGGGCGCAAATCAAACGCAATATCAGTGCTGAACAAAAGGGAGAGAAGAAACACGAAAATTTAAATAAAGAACATATAGAAGAACTGTTTGAGAGACTGAAAAAACGCAGGAAAGAAACAGAAGGAACGGAAAGGGTCCTGATCACCGAACCACGAAAGTCGAAATCTCAGCCAGTAGAACCTGTCAGGGTTGCTCCAAAGCAAATTGACACTGTTCCTGTGGGTCCGGGCGTGATTCCTCCACCACCACCTCTGCCTGCTGTTTTATCGGGTAAGAAGGTGATAAAAAGTGACAGGAAGCCGACAATAGCACCAAAACCAGGGTTGATGGGTTCTAAATTATCCCCCCCTAAACAATTTCAAATGACTCCGGATGTACTCGAAAGTATTAAGTTGAAGAAGACTGAAAGGAGTTTGTAGAATCTTGAAAATTCAGGCAAAGATGACCCATCAAAATTGTCAACATGGCATCCTGACGCGGTCATCCGCCAGATAGCAAAAAGGCGAAGTCATGACTTCGCCTTTTTGCTGCTTAACCCACTATTTTCAGACAGCCATTTCCAGCAACAGCTTGTTAAGACGCTGAACATAAGCCGCCGGATCGTCCAGTTGACCACCCGCCGCCAGGCTGGCCTGATCAAATACCACACGGGTCAGGTCGGCAAAGCGATCTTCATCCACTTCTTTATCCAGTCGGCCAATCAATGGATGTTCCGGGTTAATCTCAAAGATCGGTTTGGATTCTGGCATGCTCTGGCCGGCAGCTTCCATAATGCGGCGCATCTGCATCCCCATATCGTTCTGCCCAACCACCAGACAGGCTGGAGAGTCCGTCAGACGATGGGTCACCCGAACCGCTTCGACATCAGCACCCAGCACATCGCTGATGCGCTTGACCAGATCTTCATGCTCTTTAGCCGCCTCTTCCCGGGACTGCTTCTCTTCTTCGGAGTCCAGCTTACCGAGATCAAGATCACCACGGCCAATATCCACGAACGATTTGCCGTCAAACTCAAACAGGTGGGACATCAGCCACTCATCGACGCGGTCAGAAAGCAACAGAACTTCCAGCCCTTTCTTGCGGAATACCTCCAGATGTGGGCTGTTGGCCGCCGCTTTGGGGGTCTCTGCGGTAATGTAGTAGATCTTGTCCTGACCTTCCTTCATCCGGGAAACGTAACCTTCCAGGGATTGATCCTGCTCAAGTCCCTGGCTCTCAGTGGATGAGAAGCGCAGAAGCTTGGCAATCCGCTCACGGTTGGCATAATCTTCCGCTGGTCCCTCTTTGAGCACCTGACCAAACTCTTTCCAGAAACTGGCGTATTGTTCAGGCTCTTTCTTGGCCAGTTTCTCCAGCATATCCAGCACTCGTTTGGTCAGTGCGGTTTTCATGCTGTCAACGGCCGGGTCTTTTTGCAGGATCTCCCGGGAAACGTTCAGGGACAGATCGTTAGAGTTCACCACACCCTTGATAAAGCGCAGGTACATGGGCAGGAATTCATCCGCCTGATCCATGATAAAGACACGCTGAACATAGAGTTTCAACCCTTTCTGCATATCACGGTTATACAGGTCAAAGGGAGCTTTGGCGGGAATATAAAGCAGGCTGTTGTATTCCAGTTTGCCTTCTACCCGGTTGTGGCTCCACTTCAGCGGGTCGGTATGGTCATGACTGATGTGTTTGTAAAACTCTTTGTACTCTTCATCCGTGATATCACTGCGGGAACGGGTCCACAGGGCTTTCGCCGTATTCACCGTTTCCCACTCGGGCGCTTTGTCTTTCTCTTCTTTGCCTTCTTCTTCCTCTGTCGCTGGCATCTCTTCCTTGCGCATCAGAATGGGCATGGAGATATGGTCAGAGTATTTGCGGATGATATTACGCAGACGCCAACCATCAGCATACTCTTCAGCTTCAGGCTTCAGGTGCAGAATAATGGTGGTACCCCGCTTCTCTTTCGTTATTGGCTCAACGGTAAACTCACCGGAACCATCAGACACCCAGCGCACGGCCTCTTCTGTGTCTACCTTGCGGGTTTCAACGGTCACCTTGTCAGCAACAATAAATGCGGAATAGAAACCAACACCAAACTGACCGATCAGCTGAGAATCTTTCTTCTGGTCACCGGTCAGTGTTTTCAGGAAGTCCGAAGTACCGGATTTGGCGATAGTACCCAGATGGGCAATCACATCGTCACGGTTCATGCCAATGCCGTTATCGGCGATGGTGACGGTTTTGGCTTCCTTATCGTAATCCACCCTGACTTCAAGATTTGGGTCACTTTCCAGCAACTCACTGTTCTTGAGTGCCTGGTAACGCAGTTTGTCTGCGGCATCGGAAGCGTTGGAAATCAGCTCCCGTAAAAAAATCTCCCGATTGGAATAGAGAGAGTGAATCATCAGGTGCAGAAGCTGTTTCACCTCAGTCTGAAAGCCCAGCGTTTCTTTTTTCGTTTCGACTGCCATTAGAACCTCAATCCCGGTTAATCAACACATTGGGTATTTTGATAGTCAGGAGATATGGGCAGTGGTGGAGATTTCAACCCTCTTCAGGTCTTTGAATATTAAATTTCATTTTATCATCAGCGGCTGTTTTCATATGGTGGTCAATTGATGCAAAATGCACCCTTGTCGGTTATTTAGTTAATACGATCGTTTCATTTTGGCTGGTCATACCAGCGCCACCTCCTGACAACACCAAAGGAAGGCGGTAAATAACATTAACCGCCATTGGTTCAATGGCGGTTGTTGGAGAGTCAATGACGGAATTGCAGTATTTTTGGGGATGGGCAGTTTACCTGGCAGGAGCCTTCGGCTGCCTGCTGAGCCTGTGGTTTATTGTTGGTAATTGGCATCCGCGGCTAAAGCGACCTCTGATGCTGGCTTTTGCTGTACTGTTTTTCCTGCCCGGTACTGTTCACCCCGAGCAGAGCTATCTTGGCCCGGCCTTCCTTATCAGTCTTTATGATGGCCTTAGCCTGGGAGTTGACGCCATGTGGCGAACGGGTCGGACTGTGGCCATTGCCGCCGGTGTTGCAGCGATTGCAGGCGTGTTATTACCGGTCGGCAAGGCCAAAAAAGCAGCGCCTGAAAAAAGGCAAAAACCCCGGACAAACCACGCTCAACGTCAACGCAAGGAACCCGCTCTGGGCCCTGCTGCTAACCAGAAATCCTGAACTTAACCGCGATTTGTCAACCAATGTGTGAACTTCTTGGAATGAGTGCCAACACGCCTACGGATATTGTGTTCAGCTTCCGTGGCCTGATGCAGCGCGGGGGCAAGACCGGCCCCCACAGTGATGGCTGGGGAATCGCGTTCTATGAAGGCAAAGGGTTACGGGAATTTCGTGACCCCAACCCAAGCTGTGATTCTGAAATTGCCAACCTGGTCTGCCGCTACCCGATCAAAAGCACCATCGTGATCAGTCATATCCGCCAGGCAAACGCAGGCAGAATTGCCCTGGAAAACACCCACCCCTTTACCCGGGAACTCTGGGGCAAACACTGGACCTTTGCTCACAACGGCCAATTGAAAGGCATCAAAAAATTCCCCCTGAAACACTACTTGCCGGTGGGAACCACAGACAGTGAGTACGCTTTTTGCTGGATCATGGACCAGGTGCGTGAGCGATTCCCCAAACCACCCAAAAGGGTGAGTACACTGCAACGCTTCATCCGCCAGCTCTGTGACGAACTGCGTGGGCTGGGCGTATTTAATATGTTGCTGACCGACTCCCGTTACCTCTATTGCTACTGCAGCACCCGGTTGCACTGGATAACCCGCAGAGCGCCGTTTAATCAGGCCAGTCTCAAAGATGACGACATTACGGTGGATTTTGCCAGGGAAACCACAGAAAACGACATTGTCACCGTAGTAGCCACTGACCCGTTAACCATTAATGAGACCTGGCACGCTATTCAGCCGGGCAACATGGTGGTTTTTGATAATGGCGAACTTGCTGCCTGAGTAAAAAATTCTGCATAACTGAAAACCAGTCATCAACAAGCAATTACACTTGGCAGGTCTCTATCCAGTTCAGCGGCTTATAGGTTAGCCCGGGGGGGTTATGATGAGTACACCGATCAGCAGACCTGCGTCAGCACATGATATAAACACCGGCCAACTTGATGACAGTCGGTATCAAGCCCAAAAAACACGAAGTTCAAAAGATTCTCTATTCCATGGCAGAAGCACCAGAGAGCTTCCTGAACCGATTAACATGTCAACGTGCAGAGTAGAAGATGAAACCGTAGATCCTGGCCATGCATTGATTAATGACCGATCTTTTGCCTCAAGAAAAGAACACGTTTCCTCCCTTTCCTGCTTAACCTCAACCCAGTCAAAAATGGCTGATGATAAAAGTGATCTGCGCCAAAATCGGCTGACTGCGCCTCTCCCGGGCCTATCATCTTCATCCTGGCAGGATAATCGGGATGCATACATTATCAATATGCACACCTTAAGGCCGGAAAACGACGAATTACCTCGTGAAGGCTCAGAACCTGCCTGTCTCAGGCATAATAACTGGTGGGAACGCAATAAAAAGTGGAATAGCACCTTTATCCTCAGCACTCTGGCCACCGCAACAACAATTACCGCTTCGCTGATTTCAGACATAACCCGCGATGACGATCAGGCACTTTTCCAGCGGTCAGGGTCCGTCGTCGTCTGCTGGGCCATGTTGGTGACATTTATTACCCTGAGAAAGAGAAGTGAAAAACTGCCAAGCCGTGAGCTGATGATTGAAGCCCCCAACCATAAATTACCCCGGGAAGGGGACGTAAAATTAAAGGACCTTGCTGAACAGATCGGCAATGCCAGCATCACCGAAAGGAAAGTAAAAAGAACAGCCAGTGAGTGCGACTGGGTGATCCTGCTGGCAAGTATCATCGGTACCCTGATTTGGGGGTACGGAGATTTAATAGCCAGGTAAACACAACGATTTATCTGACCAAAATAATAGCCTGGCTTTCGTTCCGGGATCAGGGCCTTGAGTCCTCCGGAACCAGCCAGTACTTTGCCGAGAGTTCGGGGCCATCTACCAAAGTCGGGCTCAGTTCCGCTGAAGGCAATTTTGATGGTTCCAGGCCACCGCCGGTTCCGATAAACAAAAGAGCGATTATCCCTCTGCCCGAGTCTGACATTGTAATAAACACATTAAAAAAAGAAAAAGGCCTAGCCCGGATATTCCATAAACGTACTCCCGCTCTCGCTTATCCTTTGCCGCTCTAAGGGAGTTTTGTTCAGTCGACCGTACTCCCCGGTACGGCGCTCCCTCACAAAATACCTTAGAGCGACAAAGTCCCGCGCGAGATTCGGGGCAGTTTATGAAATATCCGGGTTAGAACTCTGGGTTGTTTCAGCTAAATCAGCAGTCAGTGGTAAATCACCTGAGTTTTTAGCTGAATGGACTGACTGAAGATACCGCTCTCTTGCGATTACAGCTTGCTCTTTAGCTTCTTCCTTGTTGGAGGTTTGTATTTTGATTCTTTGGTAGGTCTTTTTATAGATCTTTTGTCCCTCCGCGTAAGCGGGATCTTTGCGAAACTCCCTTTGGCGCTCCCTTTGGCGCTCTCTTTTGCGCTCCCTTTGGCGCTCGGCAAATGAAGAACTGCCATCAACATTAACTTCTGCCTGGGTTGTTTGGTTATCACTTATAGCTTGGTGCATGTATAACGGATTAACGACAGCAATTGGCCGTAAATCTTGTGAGCTATGAATTCCGGCAGGAAGATTGGTTAACTGTAAACCTGAGCTTGTATGATTCGCTGTTGTTTGCTCTTTAATTTCAAGCTTGTCCCACGATATGAGCTCCTGAAAGGGAGTACTTGGTGTTGGTAATAATGGATTATTAACAGGTTCATAATCATCCCGGTAAGGAACATATTCATCAAGAATGGATTGTGGTATCTCTTGAATACCTGTTCCAGAAGCGTTTTCTGAATCAAAGTTTATTAGAGATTCAATATTATGTTTAATTAATGAATTATAATGATCAGCTTCATTTTGATATATCTCTGGTCCGTTATTGTAAATAGAAACAGGGTTCAGCAATCGAACTGGTATGCCTTGATAAACAGGCTGCTGTTCGGTGGCACCAAATTGCTGTTCTTGATCGACTAAACCTAATGCGCTGGAACAAAGAAAAGAAAAAGAAGCATTGTATGAAGGAAATTGATTGGTTTGATCCATTGAATTGTTGAATTACAGCTTAAGACCACACCTTCTGATAAAAGTTCCTCTCTTTCACAACTCATTCTTTATTTAAGTTTCAGTCACTTTTTTAATACATTAGTTCCATATAAAAATAATTATCCGGGGGGATAGAAAAGGAGAAATAAATGTCCAACAATTTTTTAAAACTGAATTGGGATCAAAAATATGTATGGTGCAGTTTCCAGTCCTGATGGCCAGGGTACATTCATCGGCACATCCACCGACAAAAAGCCTTCTGGCCTTGATGCCACCGATAAGTCGTCAGCTCCTGTTCTTCCTGCCTTGCCAAAAGAGACGTCCCCTGCCCACAGCCCTGTCCCCGACACTGCCCTGATAGAAAGAACCATCGCACCATCAGGGCATCATAACCCACAGCCCCTGCCGGAAAACTGGCAATTGCAATTGCTGTCCGGAATTTTGAATGGAGAAATTTACGCCATTTCAGCATTACTTCAACAGGGTGCCGATGTTAATTGCAACCTCTCCAGCCAGATTGCGACACTGGATCAACAACCTGTCAACATTAGCGGGGTAGCCCCCTCTATCGCTGCCCAACTGGCCAGGACTGTTGAGCAGGAATCGTCATACACCCCACTCCGGCTGGCCGCAATGACTGGCAATCCTGAATTGGTAAAGCTTCTGCTGTCTTCCGGGGCACATCTTGAGTGCAGTACCCCTCTCCATGCACCACTGACAGGAGCTGCCGCTGCCGGGCATCGGGAGATAGTCCAGATTCTGCTGGAACATCATGCCGACATACAGGCTGGCAGCACCACAGGTGTCAATTCGCCACTGTACTGGGCCATTAAAGGTGGCCATCAGGATCTGGTGGCGTTTCTGGAACAGAACGGTGCCCGTTTGCAAATCGGTTGCCCGGGCAGGGGTGCCCCGATTCACCATGCCGCCAAAATGGGTTTTTCCAGAGTCGTAGAGTATCTGCTCAATCGGGGTGAGGACATTGATAACCAGAGTACCGGGCAGCTTACCCCGGTTTATGCCGCGGCATCCTGCGGCCATTCTGGGCTGGTCAGGTTACTGCTTGAGCGAGGCGCAAACAATAGCCATGGTGAAACCGGTGAAAATACCCTGATCTGGGCAGCCTGTTGCAGCGGTAACCTGCAAACGGTCAAATATCTGCTTGACCAGGGGGCGGACATCAACGCCGGTTGCGAGGACTTCGACGCCATCAACAGTAATACCTACCCCTGGAAAAAACCTTACCCCATTGAGGCTGCTGCCTATTCTGGCAGTTGGCAACTGGTGGAGTACCTGCTTGAGCGTTACAAGCTGAGAATTGATGCTCCCGGCCTTGGCTCCGCCCTATTCCGCCACGCTGCAGAGGGTGGCAAGGTGGTGATGATGGATTACATTGCCAGCAGGGCAACCATCAACATTAATGCGAGGGGTCACTATTCCCCGATCTCTTCCGCGGCCCGCAGTGGCTCCATCAAAGCGGTGGCGTGGCTACTGGACAAGGGTGCAGACATTCACGCCAACTGCCGGGGCCAACAAACCCCAATATGCCAGGCCTGCGCCCAGGGGCACTTTGAACTGGCCAAATTCCTGGACAGCAAGGGCGCAAGACTTCACGATGCCGGGTCGGGTTCGCCACTCCATTGGGCGGCCAGCGCTGGCAGTATGAATACCGTGGCATACCTGCTTGACAGGGGCGTCAATGTCAATGCCAATCATTCAGGCTTGTGTACCCCTATCTACGCAGCAACGGGTAGGGGTTTCGGGAAGATCGTGGAATATCTGCTGGAAAAAGGTGCAGATGTTAATGCCAACAGTAGCGGGCGCACTACGCCTGTCGTTGAGGCCGCAGCGCAAGGACACCTTGGGCTGGTCAAACATCTGGTACATAAATCCGCAATAATTGAAGCAGACCTTTTGCTCAATGTCACCGCAAACGGAGGTCATTGCCCCGTATTGGAGTACCTGTTTGAAGATAAGGCGATACTGCAGCATATCAAGCCGTCACACATCTCCATGGCACTCACTGAAGCGACCTGTCGAGGCCAACTGGACGCAATAAAGTACCTGCTCGGCGCATTCAAGACCCATTTCAGTGCTAACCCCAGGCCTGACATCTCCGACCTCCTCTGGTTAGCGGCACAAAGAGGCATTATTGATGTGGTGAAGTATCTTGTTGAGCTGGGGGCTGACGTTAATGTGGAATGCCAGAGTCTTGGCAGCGCACTCTGGACTGCATCAGAGTCTGGTCGTCTGGATACCGTCATGTACCTGTGTCAACAGGGTGCCAACATTCACTACTCCAACCCGGCTGAAAATGCGGACGTACTTTCCATTGCCAGGCAAGAGAACCATCAGGAGGTGGTTCAATTCCTGCAACAACAGCTTGCGGGAAGCCCTGAGGGCGATGAGTCAACGAATGAGTGAAATGTAAGATGGGGCTGATGAGACAAAAACTCATGTTATTGAATAGAAATTACTACTTCAGTTTCTTCATTAGCCACAGAATCACCTGGATAAAATTGTTGCTGAAAATAATCGCTCAGGATTGGCAAACCATACAACGCAATTATTGCACCCACTAACAATAAAAATGAACGACTTGAAAGCAATTCAAGAAAAGTTTCAGGTATTGCCTCAAGACACAACTTCAAGAAATCAGTCTCAGTCAGAACTGCACTTGCATACTCATAAGAAATGCCGAGTTCATTGGCAAGTTCCCTCACTGCCTGCCTGTAACTATCACTCCACCCGATCTCGATAATAAAAGATTCGGCCAGCCGATTACCCAGACTCTTTTCGTAAGAGGTAAATGGCTCACCACAGCTTTCCACCGGGCAATTCGCGCGTATATGGGGAGGAACCACCACGCACTTTTTATGAAATGCGTGGCCCTGGGCGCACATGACAAGCTCAGCATGATGGCCAAAATCCATCTGGCATAGCCCACAACAGTCCGCTGCCACCGCGTTAGCCATTTCATTATTACCTCTTGATCAACTCAGATATTCGTCGTAACCGCCTTAGACTGATCATTCAGGGATAAGTTCAATAACTTCATTTTTGCACAAACAAAACCAGGCGGTACTCTCTGTGAACATGCCAACCCCCAAGGCTATCTGGCGGGCAATATTCAATCTCCCCGAGTGTTTTCAGGTCGCTGCCAAAGTTCTGCATCCGTGGCTTTGATGACCTGCTCCAGGAGGCTGTCCGAGAATAGCGCCCATAGCGAGGACGACAGAAAATTGAGGATAAAAATTCGGTTTTGTGAGGTGAATAGCGGGGCTATTTGCCGAACAAAAGAGGATTTTTAGACCAATTTGCTGTCGCCGCAGTAGGGCAGTCTATTCTCGGACAGCCTCCCAGGGTGGTATCCACAGCAATTGCTGTTAACAATAGTCCGTTTTCAGTGACCTCATGACCGCCATTTCAGTAACAATCAGGTTGACCTGACCTTTTCCCGTCAGTGGTAAATCACCTGAGTTTTAGCTGAATTGGCTGACTGACGATACTGTTTTTTTTTTGCGCCCCCTTTGACGCTTGGCGCAGGTGGAATTTTTGCGAAGCTCCCTTTGGCGTTCCCTTTCGCGCTCGGCGTAAGCGGGATCTCTGCGAAGCTCCCTTTGGCGCTCCCTTTGGCGCTCTGCGTAAGCGGGATCTTTGCGAAGCTCCCTTTGGCGCTCCCTATAGTACTCCCTTTGGCGCGCGGCGTAAGCGGGATCTTTGCGAAGTTCCCTTTGGCGCTCCCTTTGGCGCTCGGCGTAAGCGGGATCTGTCTGGTAGCGCTCCCTTTCGCGCTCCCTTCTGCGCTCCCTTTCGCGCTCCACGTAAGCGGGATCTTTGCGAAGCTCCCTTTTGCGCTCCCTTTTGCGCTCTCTTTGGCGCTCCCTTTCGCGCTCCACGTAAGCGGGATCTTTGCGAAGCTCCCTTTTGCGCTCCCTTTCGCGCTTGGCGTAAGCGGGATCTTTGCGAAGCTCCCGTTGGCATTCAATATGTGAAGAATTTTCATCAATAGCTTCTTCGGCTTGAATCGCAGGAGATGTATATTGCTGAAGATGTTCACTTTTCAATTGTGGGGTAATAATCGCAATCGAAGCTGTAGATTTAGAGAAATTACCAATGCCGTCTTGATCAGGAATTTGCATAGGTGGATTAAGTTTGGTATCAACATCTGTCGAGTTTTGCGAGGTTGATTGAACACCCTTTGTAAAGGAGTATATCGAAAAAGTATTATTTTCAGGGTCATATTCTGCAACCTGATAATTTTCCAGTGGTATAGCTACTGGAAATGCGGGAGAATCTTCATAGCCAGTTTGATTTTGTACAGCGAAATCTTTCAACCATTTTTTTTCAGGATTTAAATACCCTTGATTATCTGAACTTGCAGATCGGTCAGTCATGTGATGGTTAGTTACAGGTTGTCCAACTTCAGTAACCATTCTGGAGAAAGCCTGACCTGTTGCACCAGATTCAGCTAAAGACATGCCCTGAATATCAGAAAGGCCATCAGGGGCTGGACTTAATTGAGAAGAAGCTGGTCTATTCATTGAATTAATGAATTATCGAATTACAGCTTAGGACCATGCTTTTTTATAAAAGTTCCTACCTCTCGCCACTCACTCACTATTTATTTATGTCAACCAAGCATAAGGAATTGCTATGGCTATGAAAGCTTGAAAACTTGGGGGGGCACTGGTCTTTCTTCTTGACGCAAAACAAATCAGGAACTAATCAAAAAGGTCCGGTAGCTTTCCTCAGAATTGATCTGAGTAAAAAGAGTTTCCAGCTACATGGTGTTAATGCCAAAGGTCATGTCGTTATCAAAAAGAAACTTACATCGCAAAGCACTCTTGCAGCAATTCCCGACGAATAAACGACAATAATATTGTAAATTTAAATAATTAGCTTAAAAAAACGAGAACAAAAAAACCACAAACACTATATCGTGCTGATAATAAAGACCAATAAAAGCCCTGAAA